>JAJDBI010000307.1 GCA_029261435.1 Nitrospinaceae bacterium | reverse complement strand
CCAAGATTGTTTTGGTATTTTGAATTACAGCAATTGGATTATTGCCCGAGACCAGAGATTGACCGGTCATGTTCCCGAAGCGATTGTCATATTCTCTTTTCGAGCCCAGCCAAGTATTATTCTGATTGTCCCATGCGAGTTCCATCGACAGATTCATATTCTCGCCGTAGGTTTTTTGAGCAAAAGTTAAATCTTGAGAATTATCAAACTCATAATTATCCCAGGCATCCTGGTTTGAAGGGCATTCGGACTTGGAGGATTTTTTATGATAACGCAGGTATCCGTTTTGCCAGCTTTCTATATTGTTTTGGTAGTTGCTACAAGTGGCAACAGCTTTTGAGTCGCTATGATTAACGTCTCCCCTATCTAGTGAATAAGTTTGATTACCGAAATCATCGTATCCATAGGAGTAACTCAATTTGTAGCCAAAGCCGATGTCTTCCAGGGTTTTGCCTGTCACTTCCGCTCGGGCAATTTTGGTGTCGTCGTCACATTCCTCGTTGTCCTGAGTGTTCATACATTTATAAGTATATTGGGTCTTCGTCAACAGGTTGTCAGCAGGGTCAAGGCAGGGTGAGATGTCGCTTGATACTTCTTGGTTGCACAAGAGATTTTTGTCGACCAGTGTCCTGAATTGAAAATTGGAGGAGGGAAAATTCTTTATAAAGATTTTGGTATTTTTTGAACCTCTTTGTGGATCAGCTTTGGTATGCGTCCTGAACCCCAGGTCGCCCTGACCATTCAGACTGGTAACAGCATCTTCATAAAAATAGGCATATGTGTAACCGCCGCTGTCGTCCCCGTAAAAGACACCGCTTTGGGAAACCACATACTGACTGTCTTGCAGCTTCTGCATAGGGTAGGTTGCTGAGAAACTCTCTGTAAAATGGTAAACTGATTCATCAGTCAGAGGTTTATACTGAACCGTGGCGCCACCACCAATACCATTAGTAATCAGCTTGATTTTTTGTAAAGGAGCTACTCCTTTCAAACACTGGAGGGGGCCATCTTTTACGGCTACACAAAAATCACCTCTGCCATCCCCTGTAATATCGACGATGTCTCGTGGATAGGAGTTGTTACCCAGACTGAAAGAAGAGAGGGTGTACACGTTTGACGATGAAATTCCCATCAAAGTACAAGACAAACGGGTGTTTGGATTGTCGTTGAGGGCACGGCAGTAATCGATCAGACCGTCTCCATTCATGTCGGTAAATATTCGTGGATAACCCTCATTGGTGGACAGACCAAAGTCAAAAGATTGACCACCATCAGGGTATTCGACTTCGATTGCCTCTTCCACCTTACCTGTGACAGGGTCTCTTGTTCCAAATGCATCTTCCTGAGCCAGCGCGCAGGTGAGATGCTTACTATTGTTTTCATCTTTTACGGTGCGGCAAAAATCGGAGCGACCATCGCCATTGACATCGCCAAAATTCCAGGGGTTGTCATCTCCTTTTTCTCCTACACTGAACCCGGTGTTTACCTGTGGCGATTCGAAACCGACATCTCTAAACCCCTCTTCAAGAGCCAGCGCACACGCCATTCGTTTATTGTTGTCTGAACCGATGATCCTGCAATAGTCGGCCCGGCCATCCCCGTTGACATCGGTAAATTCCAGGGCTCGTTTCCCATCGCCAAATTGAAAGTTTTCATTGCTGGTGAAAACGCCCCATGCGAATCCCCCTTCCCCAGCAAGATCACAACTGATAATTTTTCTATTATCATTGCGTCTACAGTAATCCGTTCGGCCATCCCCGTTGACATCATAGAACCCGTTCGGCCATTTATTATTATCGGAATTGTAAGAACCACTGGAATTTTCAAACTCCCCGTCGACAAAACCGTTAGCTGTCGAAAGAGCACACGAGAGTTTTGCCTTGCCATTTACATTAATAAAACGACAATAGTCATCGCGCCCATCGCCGTTGACATCTACAAACTCACTGGGTGCGCCCCAGATACCAAAGTCAGTGATAGAGTTGGATGAAGACACGGGCCAAGACTGTAAACTAAACCCAATATTGCTCCCAAGGGCGCAGGACAGATAGGTGGGTGAGTTGCCCATTGCACGGCAATAATCGGTCTGTCCATCGCCATTGACATCACCAAATTCACGAGGATAGGGAATCTTGTTGTTTTTGTCTGGGTCGTGACCTATGTCAGTGACCGGTTGCATATTACCCACTTGTTGAAAATTGGGACCATTTACTGGCCAGACTAGTCTCGCCGGTGGCAGACATTCATTGCCTGCATCGCACTCAGACACTTGAGAAACTAAATTTTTCCCATAAGTATCTATAAAGGAATAACCGATTTTGTATTGAGTCGCTATTTGCGCACTGCTGTCGCTACAATCTTTACCAACAAGGCTCCCCGATACAGAGATGCAAGTGACGATTTCCTGGAGTAAGCCATTGGTTTCAACCCAACCCCCATCCTCCTCACCTTGGATCGGGTAGCTATTTTTTGTGTATTTGAACTGAATCATGCGTTTGAAGGCACCGCCTGAAATTCTATTTCCTGTGTAATAGATGAACTCGGGATAATACTGTCCAGGACTGGAAATGTCTGAACTGAGTGGGTTGATATCCGGCGGGGAATCCGTATATTTGATAACATAATAATTACCATTCAAGTCGGTAACCGAATTGAGTGCCCAAATTCGAACCCCTTTACCCAAAGAATTCATTACGCGAGAACCATTTTCAACAGCAGCCCCATATTGCAAATAGGTTCCGTCTTTCAACCAGACATCAAAAGATTGAGGCCCACTGCCACTGTTCGTTTGACCTCTGGCAACAATTTTTCTGAAGGTGTCACGCTCGGTTCTGTATTCAGAACCGTCAGCCCCATAAGCTTTGGAACCGATGACTTTCAACCGGCCATCGTTCACACCATTGCCGTCCAGACAAAATCGGTCGTTCGCATCATAATTGATGGTGCCTTTGATACCATCTTGTGCCACCGTGCGGGCGCATCTTCTGATTTCTGAAAGTCCGCCGAGAGAGACCCCCAATCCCATATAGCCATATTCGCCATCGCTGTTATAAACAAGGGATAACTCCGGTTGCATTCCCTGGGTTCCAGGTGGAACTCGGAGTGGCAGGGAAAACGTTGCGGCTCCGGTTACATCGGCGGAAAATTCAGGAGTTGGGAGGGTCTGCTTGGCCTGGCTTTTTTTAGTTGGACTATGCTGGGCAACGGGCGCCGCCAGAATAGTATTACCAGTTAAGATTCCCGAAATCAGGAAAATTAAAAAGGAACGATATAAGACTTGGATAGGTGGTGGGCGGCGGCGCATGGTTCAGACTCCTTTTCAAAGCTTGAATTCAGCTGGAAAAATATATTGGATTTGGGATATTATAGTACTCCAAGAAATCATCCAAATCTATTTCCGAATTCAAATTACTACCCAACAAGCTTAGAATTTAAGGAAAGGCAAGATGGGGACGGTCGGTCTAGAAATTTTAACGTCTGCTTTTAAATACTTAGCTTTTTAAACAAAATTTTTTCGAACCGTTGAAATCCTATACGTCATCAAGCTTTTAGCCGATTTGAAAGAACGTGAATAAAAAGGGGGGGGGTTCAAAAGGAGAGATTTCGAACCAGCAAATTTCTTTTTTATTTCAAAGACTTAGGAGGGATAAAAAAACTGGCGTCCCCAGCGGGATTCGAACCCGCGTCGCCGGCGTGAAAGGCCGGTGTCCTGGGCCAGGCTAGACGATGGGGACTTCCAATTTTTAATGAAAAAAAGAAATGAGCCGCGAAGGGATCGAACCTTCGACCACTTGATTAAAAGTCAAGTGCTCTACCAACTGAGCTAGCGGCCCCTTCTTATATAAATCAAATGCAAGAGGAGAGAAATTAACAAACCTATATTAACATGTCAATGCATTTATTTGGCTTGATTTTATGCCTAAGGCCCAATAATATCTAACTTTACACTGTTTTATCCCTGAACTCACAAAACCTGCTCCATAAAGAGGCTATCTTGGAAAAATCTGAAAAAATCTGGATGGATGGAAAAATGCTTCCCTGGCACGAAGCCAATGTCCATGTTCTCACTCACACTCTGCATTACGGATTCGGCGTCTTCGAAGGTATTCGTTGCTACAGTTCAAAAGATAACGGATCGTCTATTTTCCGCCTGCAGGAACATATCGATCGGTTATTTCAGTCTGCCGTCATTCTCGGCATTGAGGTGCCTTTTACCAATAAAGAAATCCATGACGCGACTCTCGATGTCGTGCGACAAAATAAGCTGGAAGAATGTTATATCCGCCCCATCGTATTTCTTGGCGACAACAAGATGGGACTCAACCCAAAAGGGGTTGATGTCCGTTGCGCTATTGCCGCCTGGCCCTGGGGAACCTATCTCGGAGAAGATAGTCTGGACAAGGGCATACGTGTGCGCTTGTCTTCCTTCACCCGGCACCATGTCAATGTCACTATGACCAAAGCCAAGGCCTGCGGTTACTACATCAACTCGATCATGGCCAAGGCCGAGGCTGTTCGAGATGGTTATGATGAGGCCATTCTTTTAGATCCTTCAGGCTATGTTGCAGAAGGGTCAGGGGAAAATATTTTTATCTACTCCAAGGGGAAACTACACACTCCCACATTATCATGCTCTAATCTGGACGGAATCACGCGCGACGCCGTAATCCAAATTTGTCAGGATCTTGATATCGAAGTGGTAGAAAGATTGATCAACCGGGATGAACTCTATATTGCTGAAGAAATTTTTCTGTCCGGGACAGCCGCCGAAATCACACCTGTACGTGAAGTGGATGGCCGCGTCATCGGTCCGGGTAAGAAAGGCCCGATCACCGGCCAGATTCAGAAAGTATTTTTTGATGCGGTTCGCGGGGCCAACCCAAAATTCCAGAAATGGCTCACACGGATCTAGGATAAACTCCAGCCGCCACCTTGCCATTTCAGCTTTGGAATCATATTCAATGCAATCAAACCACCGCCGGAGATTTTGAGTTATGCCGATTTACGAATACGAATGTGACAAATGTGGGTCTGTCTTTGAAGCCATGCAGGCAATTTCCGCAAAACCCTTAAAGACCTGCAATGGCCTGGGTTGTGACGACAAAGACAACGGGAAAGTCCGTCGCCTGGTTTCCGCTTCAGGCTTTATCCTCAAAGGTTCAGGATGGTATACTTCTGAATACCCCTCCGAGGCTCGCAAACAGGGCTGGGAAAAGGACAGCAAACAGGGAAAAGCAGATGCCCCGGCATCCACGCCCGCCCCCGCTGCCGATGCTTCTCCCGCTAAAACTCCTGCCCCTGCGACCCCGGCTCCAGCCCCGGCCAAAAAATCCACACCCAAAAGTCCTTATTCAGGGAGCAAATCCAAAAAGGCCAAAGGCTCGAAATAAATTGGAACTGGTACAATGAGCGACCACCTCCACCAAAACATTTTTTATTCCATCATAGACGGGGTTCTGCTCATTTCCCCCTCCTTGACCATTCAAGAAAGCAACATAACTGTCGAGGACATGTTTCACCGGTCCCGCGACTCGTTCATCAACCGCAGCCTGGAAGAATTGTTCCCACGTCAATCACATCTTCTGGACAAGGTCCGCAAAGTTCTCGTGACCGGTGCCTGCTATCACGATGTGGAGGCAGAAGGCACACGCAATATCCCCTCTTCCCGGTTTCCGGCTAATCTGACCCTGTCGCCCTTTCTGGAGTCTGATGATTCCATTCAGGGTGTAGTCATACTGATCAAAAATATGACCTTGATTCGGGAACTGGAGGAGCGACAGAGACCTGCAGATCATCTTAACAACCTGGGAGAGGTCGCAATGGGAATGGCTCATGAGATCCGCAATCCTTTAGGGGGCATCCGCGGGTCCGCCCAACTTCTGCGTCAGGAAATCAAAAATAAATCACACCAGGAATATCTCGATATCGTTGTTTCCGAAGTGGACCGGATAAACAGAATGGTCAAGAGAATGATGGACTTATCCCGACCCCTCGACCTGAAACTGAAAAGCACCAATATCCATAAAGTTCTGGAAGATATCCTGATGCTCGAAAAAGACACCCTCACCCGCAAAAATGGTCGGTTTGAACAAATTTATGATCCCAGCCTGCCTCCGATTGAGGCCGACGAAGACCAGTTGAAGCAAGTGTTTCTCAATCTCATCAAAAATGCCATTGAAGCATCGCGGAAAGGGGGCAAAATCCAGATCATCACCCGGGTCAGTTCAGGTTATGCGATCAAACCCACCTCTTCTCCTGTCCCGCAACAGAATATCGTGATCGAGGTCATCGATTCCGGCGAAGGCATGGATGATAATACCCAGAAAAAACTGTTCACGCCCTTTCACACCACGAAAAAAAAGGGCAGTGGTTTGGGGCTGCCTATTTCCCTGAAAATTGTTAAAGACCATCATGGAAAAATCAAAGTCACCTCAGAAAAAGGTTTAGGCACGACAGTGCAAGTATTTCTCCCCACCTCGCAGAGGTGATAAGATAAAGACATGACAGAAAAACAGAATAAAATTCTCATCGTAGATGACGAGGAAAACATAATTTGGGTTCTGAAAAAAGGACTCGAAAAGAAAAACTACCTCGTCCACACCGCCTCATCCGGGGAGGAAGCCCTGAAAAAACTGGCCTCCAACCAATACCTGATGATGTTCTCCGACATTTTCATGGAAGACATGAATGGACTGCAACTTCTCGAACAAGTCCGACAGGTTTCTCCAGACTTGAAAGTGGTGATGATGACCGCCCAGGACACCATGAACAACACGATTGAGGCCATGCGACTGGGAGCCTACGACTACATCACCAAGCCGTTTGATTTCGATGAAGTTTTCCGTTTGATCGATAAAGCCGAAACCGCCCAGTCTGTTTCCGCACCCGCCTCCGACTTATCCGACAGGAATCAGGAAGCGGGCACTCAAGATAAGTCCATCACCTCTTCGATCATTGGAAAAAGCAAGCGCATGCAGGAAATTTTCAAGACCATCGGCAAGTCAGCAGGTTCGGATTTATCTGTGCTGATCACCGGAGAAAGTGGAACCGGGAAGGAAATGGTTGCCAGCACGCTGCATCAATACTCGCATCGCAAGGATCAGCCTTTTATTTGCATCAACTGTGCCGCCATCTCGCGTGAACTTCTGGAGTCAGAATTGTTTGGCCACGAACGTGGAGCGTTCACAGGAGCCATTGAAACCAAGGTTGGAAAATTTCAACAAGCCGATGGAGGCACCCTGTTTCTCGACGAAATCGGCGATATGGAACTGCCCCTGCAAGCCAAAATTCTCCGCGTTCTGCAAAATAATGAATTCTATCGAGTCGGAGGGAAAAACCCGATCACCGTTAATGTCCGTGTCATTGCCGCAACCAATCAGAACCTGGCCGACATGATGAATCTGAAACACTTTCGCGAAGATCTGTATCACCGTCTCAACGTCATCCATATTGACATGCCACCCCTGAGAGATCGGCTGGAAGATGTGCCTTTGCTGGCGAACCATTTCATCCAGCAGAATGCCAATCCCCTTGCGCGGATCTACCTCTCCCCCGATGTCGAACGCATCCTGAGTGGTTATCACTGGAGCGGAAACATTCGTGAACTTGAAAACGTCATCAAACGTGCTCTGATGCTGGCCCTTTCCGGTCCCATTCTGCCGGAGCACCTGCCACCCCATCTACAGGAAGATGTCAGCATAGACGATGAAGGGCAATGGGATGACCGCCTGGACCAGTTGCTTCGAGACTTCCTCCTCAACAATAATGAGGAAGGAACGGTTTATGAAACCCTCATACAAAAAGTGGAAAAACACCTGTTCGAAATTCTACTGAGCAAATATTCCGGCAAGCAGGTCGCCACCGCGAAAGTACTGGGCATCAATCGCAATACCCTGAAAAGAAAAATTGACGCCATGAAAATTTCCCCCAAAAATCACAAGTCTAACGGCTCCTGATCGGCCTTCCATGCAAAGCCAGAACATCTTCTCCATTCAAACTCCAGTTGGTCCACCGGTAGAAATCATCCGCCACACCTTTGCCTCTCAATCATCACAACCCGGCAAGCGCGTTTCACTGGTGGCCGGTCTGCATGGCGATGAGCTGGAAGGACTTTATATCTGCCATCGGCTGATACAGATTTTAAAAACGCTCGAAGAACAAGATGCCTCAGCCTTTAAAGGCGAGATCAATATTTATCCGGCGGTCAACCCACAGGCCCTCGAAACAGGAACCCGACTGTGGCCTTTTTTTTCCAATGACATCAACCGCACGTTTGGCAGAACAGAACCCCCTTCCCTGCCCGGCGAAATGTCCAGAACTCTACTCGAAGATTTAAAAGCAAACTCCGATCTGGTGGTCGATATTCATTCCAGCAACCTCCACCTGATGGAACTGCCGCAAATCAGAATCATCAAGAATTTCGAGAAAAAACTGGTACCGTTGGCAAAACTTTGTAACGTCGACCTGATCTGGGTTCACCCGCACGCAGATATTTTTGAGTCCACTCTGGGTCACAACCTGAATCAGGCGCAAATACCCACACTCGTCATCGAAACTGGCATCTGCCTGCGCATCAACAAAAATCATTGTGCTCAAATTGTTCTCGGCATCCTCAACCTGCTGCGAAAAATCGGCGCACTCGACACTGATGCCCCGCAAGTAAATATCGCCGAACCCAGGCTGGTACAACCCGAAAGCGTCACCATGGTTCAGGCGAGTGATGCCGGACTATTCATCAAACAAGCTGAAGTGGGTCAAACGTTGAGCGAAGGAGAAAAAATCGGCGACCTGATCGATCCCGTACAAGGGCAAACGCTTGAGGAAGTCCGTTCACCCTGCTCCGGCCTGCTCTTCACCCTGCGCGAACATCCCCTGACCTTAAAAGGCGCACCCCTGGCCCGTATCGCTAAAGAGGAACCGGCGTGAAAGAAAAAGTCCTCTCCATTCCAACTCCGTTCGGCGCTCTCCTCGACCTTTATAAAAACACATGGGGAAAGTCTGGCGACACCCTTTCGATTGTCAGTGGACTGCAAGGTGACCATCTGAATGGAATGTATTTAAACTCGCGTCTGTCGCAGTTTCTCGATTCTGTCGTCGAAGGCATCAACCCCAACTACACCCTGAAAGGCCGAGTCGTCAGTTTCCCGGTCGCCAACCTGAACGCCATTCAATCCGGATCAAAATTATGGCCCTACGACGGTCTGGATATGGATCTGGCATTCCCCGGAAACCCGCAGGGGGAAACCACCGAAGCTATTGCCTCGGCAATCTATACGCATACCGCCGATTCCTATTGGGGACTCATCCTGCAATCCGCTCCACCCCATTATGAAGATGCCCCGCATATTCAGACCTTGAAGGTCGATGGAAGAATCAAAAAACTGTGTCTCGATCTACAAATCGAAGCCGCACGAAAACTCAACGAATCCACCAAAGTCAACCTGCTTCATCACTGGCATGTGCGCGACATTGTAGCCGTTAACATTTCAGCCGGGTCCCCTCGAACTCTCAACCGACCGCAATGCGAAACCCTGTTTCAGGGCATCGTAAATTTTATGGTCGCGGAGAAAATCCTGAAAGATAATAGAAAACTAAAGACCGAGGAAAATACCAAACCCCGGTTTTACGAAGCGACTGATGAAACAGCCGTGCAGGCCAGCACAGCCGGAATGTTTCTCAAAGAAATAAAAGTGGGAACCAGCGTCCAGAAAGGACAACAGCTAGGAGAAATCCGCGACATATACAGCGGTAAAAGACTGGAAGAGATCACAGCACCCGCAGACGGGTTTCTGGTGACACTGAGGCAATACCCCATCGTCTACGAAAAAGAACCCATCGCCACAATCCTGACCCAAAAAAAATCCTGGCGGGAGTACCTCCCCTGGTCAGCGTAACGCTGGATGCAACGAAACCCTTTTCCCACAGATGAACAGAGATTACATGAACCCCTCTTTAAAAAGAGGGGTTCATTGGATGACCCACTTACTTTACTTAGCCGAGATGGTTCTTTGCTTGCAGGATAAAGCTATTGCCAGTTGCCACCGGCGGCTCGCCGGTTTAGAGTTTGACGTGCATCAGGAAGAGGACCATACCGCCGGCACATAGGAGGAAACCGGCCGTGGTCATGATATTGCCCCGTGTGGTTTTGGGTTTGGTCTTTTCTGTATTTTTTTTGCCAAACCGATTGCGCGGATCACTCGCAATTTCTTTTTCTGCTCTTTCCCATCTACTGCATAAGTTGAGAATGAAAGCACCCAAAAGAACCATCCCTATCGCCCAAAACTGTTCCTCCACTAATACGATGTCCATTCGTTCTCCTTGCAAAACAATCGGGGTATTACAATAGCCTCTATTACATAGACCGGGAACCGGGCTCTAGTATAGCAATTAACGCTTAATAAACAAATAGTTCCCACCACAAAAGGTTGCCACTCCCCCGGCTATCGGTTAAACTTTAACGGATAATTCACTGAAAAAACGTACCTTGATGACATCATTGTGAACTGCACTGAACTGGTCATTGATCAGGAAAATACCGGATATCGTTACTCCATCGAACCGTTTCTGCTGTCCAACTTCATGACCTTGTTGCCGGGTCAATCGGTATTGGATATCGGCACCGGTTGCGGCATCATTCCCCTGTTGCTGGTCCATCGGGAACCGGCTCTCAAGGTAACTGCTATTGAAATTCAGGACAGTTCTCAGGCACAGAAAAATATTCACCAGAATAAAATGGAAAAACAGATTTCTCTCATTCACGGTGACTTCCTCAAGGAAGCGGAGAATCTGGAGCCGGAATCCTTCGACCATATTGTTTCCAATCCACCTTACCGCAAGGTACAGACCGGGAGGATCAATCCCGATTCGGGCAAAGCTCTGGCTCGACATGAACTGGCTTTAAGCATGGGTTCTCTGCTGGATAAATCTGCTCCACTGTTAAAAAAAAACGGACAGATCACTCTCGCCTACCCGCCCGAGCGACTGGGCGAACTCATGCGGGAACTGGAGTGCCGAATTCTCTATCCCAGTCAGGCCCAGTTTGTTCATGGCAATTATCAGGCTCCGGCAAAAATTGTGCTGGTTTCTGCCTTTAAAGGAAAAAAGTCCGATTTTAGCGTGGCTCCTCCGCTGGCGGTCTATAATAAAGATGGTACTTATTCAGAGGAGATGGAAGAGGTTTATGCTGCCTTTAATTATATTGACCGGCCCAACGGGCTCGGGGAAAAGTGAAACTGCACTAGCCCTTGCTCGCAAGCTGGATACGGAAATCATCAGTGCCGATTCGTTGCAGGTCTACAAGTATTTCGACATCGGCACCGCAAAACCTGCGTTGGCAGTGAGGCAGGAGATTCCCCATCACCTGATTGATATTCTGGAACCGGATGAAGAGTTTAACGCCTTCGATTTTAAAACACGGGCCCTGGAAAACATTCGTGAACTTATGAGCCGAGATAAAATTCCTATTCTGGTTGGGGGCACCGGGCTCTACATCAAAGTCCTTTGCGAAGATTACGATTGCGCTGAAGGCGCCTCTCCTGAAATTCGCGATAAAATCCGACAGGACATTAGCGATCAGGGCGTTGAAAAAATTTATCAGGAGCTTCAACGTATCGACCCTGAATACGCCGCAAAAATTTCTGAAACAGATTCTCTGCGTATTGAGCGTGCTTTAGGGGTTTATCTGGACACGGGAAAACGTTTTTCTGAGTTTCACGAAGGTGACTCCCCGGCCTCTGGTCGGTTCCCCATCCACACTTTCATTCTGAATCGAGACCGGGCCGAGTTATACTCTCAAATCAACCAGCGGGTGGATAAAATGATTGAGGACGGTCTGCCTCAAGAGTCCAAAGATATTTTAGACCGTGGTTATAATCCTGAACTGAAACCTTTCAAAAGTATCGGTTATGCACAAATGATGCAATATCATCAAGGCAATGTGGATTTGGAACGTGCGACATATGAGATTAAAAGAGAAACCCGGCATTACGCCAAAAGGCAGTTGACCTGGTTTAGAAAAATGCATGATGCAAACAACCTGCCAGTAGAGTCTAAAGACACGGCTCAAACTCTCTCCGAAAAACTGCTCTCACTTCTGCCCAAGGTTGCTGCCTGCTTTTTGGCCTGCTTCCTCAGTTTTACGCCAGCAGGAGAGGCTGCCGATGCCGACCAGCACTACTCGGAAGCTAAAAAGCTTATCCAGAAAAAAGAATGGGGCAAGGCCAAGAACAGCCTTCTGGCTCTGCAAAACCATTCACCGGATTCAATAGAAGCCAAACGTTCCCGATTTTTACTTGCGCTCATTCACACGGAACAAGGTAAACCGGAAGAATCCATAAAAATTCTAGAACCATTGAGTAAAAATTATGCAGCGGTGGAGGATTATATTCTCTTCTATTTAATTCAGGCACAGGCACAATCCGGCAAGCATGAGAAGGTCCGGGACAATATTATCGAACTCCTTCAGCGTAGTCCCGATACCCTGCTCTACGCCAAACTTCAACTGGTTCTTGCAGAAGCACAAATTCAGCTGGGTGAAAAAGCGGCCGGAATAAAAACTTTACAAGAAGCCATACTGTCGATCAGCAAAGATTTCAACCACCAGAAGTTTCGAGAGTTTCTTCCTGACCTGATCTTCAAGCTGGCGATGATACAAGAGCAAACTGGAAAACAAACAGAAGCCTATTTGAATTTTCGCCAGCTCCACATCAAGTATCCCAACCACGAGCAGATGCCTGAAGCTGAAACAGCGATCAAGCGTCTGTCAGGATTGGAGACGGTCAAAGAAGTTCCCCTCACAATGAGGGAGCATACCGACCGCATTCAAGGGTTGCTCAAGAACGTCCGTTATGAGGAAGTCATTCAGGAAATCCAGAAACTGCAAAAGGAAAACAACCTTTTACCGGGGCGGTTTTACTTTTTCCTGGCACGAGCACACGGTGGACTCAGAGACCGCAAAAGCGCCAACAAGATTCTGCAAAAATTTTTAAAAACATATCCCCACCACGCCAAAGTACAAAATGCCAAATTCGACATCGGCAGAAACCTTTGGAACCTCGGCCAACCCATAGCAGGGGCTAAATACTTTCAAGAAGTGACTCAGGATACACCCTCTTCAGAGTTAGCGGTCAAAGCGCAGTTTTTTCTCGGGAAGATCTATGAAGAACGCAAAAACTTTCCCGAAGCCCTGAAGAATTACAAAGCTGCTTTGGAAAAATATCCGAATGAAGGCTACGCGCAATGGGCTGGCTGGCGACTGGGCTGGGTTCATTATCTTGATGGAAAATTCGAGAAGGCGTTTAACAAGTTTCAGGAAGCGGCCAACCGATTCCCCGATAAATCATTTATAGAATACAATTTGTACTGGAGTGCCAAGTCCGCAGAGAAACTGAACAAAAAGGATGTCGCGCGCGACCTGTATATCAAAGTGGCTGAGCTTTTCCCTTACACGTTTCACGGCATCCGTGCAAAAGACAGGCTTCTGGCACTGGGCGTCAAGACTCTTCCAGAAAGTCAAAGCTCTGCATCCCCTGTAAAAGAAGAAAGCCTGCAACTGGGCCGACCCCTCAACACCCGCGAGAAATTCCACCATACTCGGGCAAGTGAGCTGGCCCAGCTTGGATTGAATCAGGACGCCCGCAACGAAATACTGGAATTGCAGAAGACGGTGAGAAAAAACCTGACTGGGGTTCTATGGCTTTCCCAGCTTTATCATCAGGCACAGGGTTATCCAGAATCCCTCCGACTTTTGCATTTGTACAAGGACTTCACCACCAAACCTAAAGAGAAAAATCTTTCAGCAAAATTCTGGAAACACTTTTTTCCTCTGGCCTACGAAGAGGCGGTCTTGTCTTATGCCAAGTCACGCAAAGTGGACCCTTATTTCGTAAACGGTATTATTCGACAGGAAAGCCTTTTTGACAGCCAGGCGCTTTCTCCTGCCGGGGCACGTGGTCTCATGCAAATCATGCCTGCAACCGGGAAGAAACTTTATCCAAAAACAAAATTGAAAAAACCATTTGAAACCGATGCCCTCTTTGATCCCGACCTCAATATCCGATTGGGAGTAAAATATGTCAGTCAATTGAACAAACGGTTCAACAAAAACGGGATGCACATCCTGATTTCCTACAATGCCGGCCCTCATGTCCTAAAAAAGTGGCTGAAACGATTCGGGCATTTAAGTGATCAGGATGTATTCATAGAATCCATCCCCTACCCTGAAACACGGCGTTACGTCAAGCATGTGCTGAGAAATCTGGGCATCTATAAAGCACTATATTCTCTTTCATAATAATTTCTCATGAAATCAAAAGTCCATTTACAAAAAATAGAAAGCTATTCTCTGGATAACGTAGAAAAGTTTGTCCGGGATTCTCTGAAGGTCCTGGACCCGGAAGCATCCTTGTTTAGTCCGGGCCAGAAGGTTCTTTTAAAACCAAACCTTCTACGGGGATTCAAACCCGAACGCTGTGTCACAACCCATCCTGTAGTGATGGAAGCCGTATGCCGGGTTCTCAAGGACCTGTCGGTCGGGCAGATCGTTATCAGCGACAGTCCCGCACTCGGTAGTCTGTCGGCAGTGGCTGACAAAGCCGGGTATCGTTTTCTGGAAAATAAGTATGGTGCACAAATCCTGCCCCTGACCGATCCCATTCCCTTTGAAAATGAAGAACAGGTACCACATTTGAAAATTGCCGGCTGCCTGGAACAGTATGATCGAATCATAAATATGCCCAAGGTTAAGGCGCATTGTCAAATGACGATGACGCTGGGAATCAAAAACCTGTTCGGACTGGTGATCGGCAAACGCAAACCAGCCCTGCATTGTCTGGTTAAAAACGACAAACTCAAGTTCGGGAAAATGTTGATAGACATCGCCCGTCAAGTTGACCCTTGTCTGACCATCGTGGATGGCATTCAGGCCATGCAGGGACAAGGCCCTATCAATGGAACTCCCTATCCTCTGGGAGTGATGGGCGCATCGAAAGACATGACCGCTCTCGACCGGGTTTTTGCCGATCTGTCAGGCATACCTCTGGACAAGGTTTACGCTCTGCAAGCAGCACGACTCAAACAATTCGGGCAGTTTCATTTGAAAGACATGGAGATTTCTGGAGTCATGGATTACCAAACTCTCGCTGTTGAGGATTTCAAGCAGGCTTATCCAATAGATATTTCATTCAATCCTCTCAAACTATTCAAATCTTTTTTGAAACAATTATATGAAGTAGGGATCAAAGAACCGGGTCGTGCTCGGTTGGAACGAGGCAAAAGTTGAATCAGGCCAGAATAATTATTTGACTGTCCAATAAAGCTATTACTAGCGGGCCTAATTTCTATTGCTTGTCGAAGTTGACCGAGCAGCAACCAAGGTCGAGCCCGGTTTCTTTTTTATTTAAAAAATATTTACCCGGGTGGATAAAATTGATAACCTTATTGCCTTCTCTTCGGGTTCCAACCAAACCCGAGGCTCTTAATATGGAAAGATGGTGGGAGGCCTGGGGTTGACCCATGCATAAAGAACGTACAATTTCAGAAACACTTTTTTCACCTTTAAGCAGTAGCTGGACGATTTTTAATCGAGTTTCATCCCCCAGTGCTTTCAGGATTCTAGCGCATTCCCCTGAATCTGTGGATTGCTCTTCCATGAGGTCAAGTATATGGGCTCCTTCTATCACGTTCAAGTCTAAACCAGGCAACACTACCGATGAGTAAAGAAACTTTGGACCCGCAAAACTGGGTAGACCTTTATGCCGATATGATGTATCGATTTTCGCTTGTACGGGTTAAAGACCCTGAAGCCGCAGACGAGCTGGTTCAGGCCACTTTCTTTGCCGCGTTAAAGTCGCAACACACTTTTGCCGGAAAATCTTCGGAAAAAACCTGGTTGTTTGGGATTCTCAAACATAAGATCATGGATTATTTTAGAAGTTCCAAAAAGCATATTTCTATCGACCCGACTTCAAGCGAGGAGACTGATCGCATTCAATTTGATTCCAGCGGGCATATGAATCCCAAGCCGACAAGTTGGAACATGGACCCTGAAAAGGCCGCAGAAAATAGCGAACTTGCACAGGTTCTGGCTACGTGTCTGGAAGGGTTGCCCGATAAGTTCCGTAAATTATTCGTCATGAAAGAAATAGATGGCCTGAGTTCCGAGAAAATTTGTAACGAATTTGATATAAAACCGACCAATTTATGGGTCATCCTGCACCGAGCCAGAAACCAGCTCAAACTGTGCATGGAGTCCAACTGGCTCAACACGAAATAGAGATAGTGATATATGTTTGATGGAATGATGAAAGCACTTAAAATAACCTGCAAGGATGTCTACCCGCTTATTTCAGAAAGCCAGGATCATCCCCTGCCTTTTTGTGACCGGACCCGACTTAAAATGCATCTTGCCATATGTGGGCTCTGCGAAATATATAATAAACAGTTGGATATGATTTGCAAAATGGCGCAGTCGCTGGGGAAGGAAGAAGCCAAAGTTCGAGAAGACACCAGCATGAAGCCCGAAGTAAAAGAAAAAATTAAAAAATGGATCGCGGAAAAAAGTTAACCGAGTTCTTGAAAGGATAACAATTTTGCCAGAAAAAATAACCAAAACCGAAAGCGAGTGGCGAGAAGTTTTGTCCGAGGAGCAGTTTAAGGTCTGCAGAAAAAAAGGCACCGAACAAGCCTTCTCAGGGAAGTATTGGGACTGCCATGACCGAGGGAACTATCACTGCGCATGTTGCGACACACCCTTATTCTCCTCCATCACTAAATTTGATTCAGGCACTGGGTGGCCAAGCTATTATCAGCCACTAACCCCTGAAAGTATCGCTACCGAACAGGACACTCTCTTCTTCATGCGAAGGACGGAAGTTTTATGCAGCAACTGCGATTCTCATCTGGGACATGTGTTTGAAGATGGTCCTGAGCCTACGGGGCTTCGTTACTGCATCAACTCTGCATCTCTCGTTCTACACAAAACAGAATCCTCCTGACCCCACAATACAATTATCTAGCTGAGAAAATACGGGTTTCAGGATGAAACACGTACCAGGCAAACCAAAACCCTACTACAGAAGGCAACTCACGGTTGTTTTTGTTCCGGATAACGGCCGTTCTGGTATTGCCATCATAAAAAATCTGGACAGGTATTTTTCCCAGAACATCTTTGACAGGGGAGTCTACCTTACTCAACTCAGAAAAAGCATAAGCTTTGGTGACTTTTCCTAATTCTATGCCAATCACCTTTTCCTTGGGATGGTACTTCCGGCTCTTCGTGCTCACCCCGAACATCAGTCGCTCACTGGTTTCATAACCCTGATAGGGATCACGATCATAATCCCGTTGGTATCCAGTATTATCCGACAACACTTTGGTCTTCGGATGTTTCGATTTCCAACTCGCCCAATTCGTATGTGTGGAAGAAAGAAGTTTTAAACGGGAGCCGGTCAGATGTCCAGTCACCGCCTCCGATTTAATTTGCGACCAGAGGCTTTTCGTTTGATGATCGTAAAGCAACATATCGCTTTGGTAGAGCAGGCCCGACACTCCAAATGTGAGATTACGCCCTTTCACCTGGGCGTCAAACACCATGCCGGTTCCACAAAGAGGGCAATAAGTCACCACAAGTGAAGTCCCACCAACACGATCATTGACAATCTCATGCCAGTTCAGAATTTTAATGGGATACGCCCTGGCATGACCATTGTGAACATACCCCAGAACACGATCATCCTTTTTCAGTAGCGTTTTATCGGCTTCCTCGGCGGATATAAATTGGGGCTTGAGAATAGCAGGAATGCCATCCTTCCCCGGTCCTCCATCATAAATATCATCGATGGGAATGCTGTGTCGGGTGGTATCAAACCCACAAAGCATCACAACAACACATAAACCGTATAGGCTCTTTAAAAAATATTTTCCTGTCTGTTTCAGCATAAAAAAACCAACTTAAATTTGCCTGTTAAGTTGGTCGACTCAAATGGCAATTCCTTACACCAGAAGAGGTTATGGAAACCCATACAATTTTCAGCTTTTAACCATGCTCACAATGCATTTTTTCTGCCATTTGATTCAAAGCCTCCGAAAACACCGCGTGCAGTTCTCGACGGATTTTCTTGGAATCGTACTCAACCATAGAGCCACCACCATTCAAAAAGTTCATCTGTTCATTCACCTTCAAGCAAGCAGACTGTTTTTCTTTCCCTTCAGATGACTGCAATAACATAAGTTTGCAGAATTCAATCCCTGCTTCCACCGACTGCGTCAATTGCGGATTGATTTGAAATCCCCGATTCTGCAAGTGGTCAATAATTGCGAGTACTTTTTTAAACTCAACACCAGCCTTGACATAGTCCTTATCCAACACAGACTGCAATGCCTTCATGATGGCCAGCTCCTTATTGCCTTGAAAGTGGGGATAGGGTGCCGGTTGTTTGAAGTAGCGGTTTTCCAAGTCGATCAACAGGGCGATGGCATTTTGCCGAGTCTTCTTCCTTGATAAAGGATTTTCCTGAGGGAGTCCTTTATTTTCCGGGTTGATCTGTTCAGAAATATAAAACCAGGCCAGAGTCTTTAATGCCAGTGGTTGAGACGCGCCTCCATTTAGAATGGAGTGTTCAATATGATTCAGGCCAACGAGCCGATGGTCTTTTCCTCCCTGCATGATCAGGTTGCCAAACCCTCCAAGTCGGCTGTTACCATAACGATACATCCCCAAGCCAAAATAGGCGTCGACAAGTTCAGGATTTAGCAGAAGAGCCTTTTCAAGGTGGTTGTCAGCCTGAAACCCATTGACCAGAGCCTCGATGAGATTGCCTTGTCCATATTCAAAGATCCCAATATAACCTTCCGAGGCCCCCAGAAATAAATTTGCCTGAGCTTCCTGGCTCTCTGTAACAGACTCGTCATCCAGAACATCATGAGCCAGGTCCTTGACCTGCCGACTGTGATACAAAAACTTATCAGCAATTTTGTCATCCTGATATTTACTGGTGAAAGCCAACGTGTGACAAAGTTCTCCCAGCAGGCCAGCATAATTGAAATGGAATTTCATCAATTCCACTCGGTTTTCCAGGGAGGGTACTGCCGATTTCAGACGGTTGATTTCTCCCTGAAAACGGGAGAACCACTCGTCAAAATGGTAGTACATGGAATCCTTAAGGGCAAGCGCTGACATTTCATCGGCCGTCAGGTTTTCCAGACGGGCACTGGAGATAGCCTCTGCTCTGACAGTAACCAAAGCAAAAAACAATGCTCCAAACAGAAATAAGCAGCTTTTCATCTTAAAAGTTTTTTCATACATAAGTAACAATCATGCAGACCGTCGACTGAGAAGTTGACGAATTTCTCCGACGCGCTGATAATCCTCCAACTTCACAAAAAGTTTTTCAGCCTTCTTCAGGTGATGGAGTGACTTGTCCAACTCCGACAAGTTTTCGCGATATAATTTTCCTAATATTAGATGTCCCTCGGCAAAATCAGGTTTAATCCGCACAACTTCCCGAAATGCAGCACCGGCCTCATCAAATAATCCATAGTCCATTAGAGACAAACCAAAATAAAATTGAACTTGCATCGAGTCGGGTTTAAGAGCTACGGCCTGTCTCATATAATCCACAGCCTGGGCAATTTGCATGTTCATGCGACAGGCAATGCCCAGATAATAATAAACATTTGAATCTTCCGGGTCGACTCCCAACGCTCGGGTCAACACCTGAATGGCCAACTCCAACTCGCCCTGCTTTATATAAGATGCTCCCAAAGCCGTGTAGGAGTGAATAAATTCCGCATTAATATCTATCGATTTTTTGAAAACCCATACAGCCTTATGCAAAGCATCAATACCATTTTCCTCCATGCATCCATAAGCCACTCCCATATTGTAAAAGGCGTCCAGAAAATCAGGTCTAAAACCCTGAGCCATCCGATAGGCATCCACCGCCTCTTGATACCGGCCCAGTCCCTGGAGGCGCAACCCTTCTTTCAACCATTCGTTGGAAGCCTTGTCTTGATCATGAACCTCCCCCTTTGGACGATATAGCTGATGCGCCAATGCTGCCCTGGGGAAATCATTTCTTCGGATATAAAGTTGCTCCGCAGTTTCCAGATATTTTTCCGCGCGTTTTGGGTTCCGCAGTTTTTTAAGATGAAGCATCCCTAACTGGTAATGGCCTTCAGCAAAATCTGGGCACACCCGCACCGCCTTTTTAAATGCCTGACGCGCTGAGGTATGGTAACCATATTCTAAAAATGCAGCACCAAGAAGTCCGCATACCTGAGCGAAGGTTTCAGTAGCAACTAACGCGTCGCCTTCAGAAACCTGGTAAATATCACGATTTCTTCCCAACCGATCAAAAATGAAAGTCAGCCAATAATCCGCCACCGCAAAATCCGGTGCCATAGGTATGGTTTTTTTTAAGGTTGTGAATGATTTTTTTTCTTTTCCAGAAATCCAATACGCCGTAGCCATATCAAAATAAATTTGTGGGTAATTGGGTTTGAGCCGGACAGCCTTGCGGTAATGCTCAATCTCTTCCCGATGATTCCCCATCGCCCCAAAAATATGCCCCAGAAGGTGATAGGCAGGATAAGCATTGGGGCTGAGCCGCAATACATCACCACAAACCGCGACCGCTTCCCCATAGAATCCCTGGGCTGTGAGTTTGATCGCCTCCTCAAACAACTCAATATCGTCCCAAGGATAGGGAAGAAGATCTTCCATAACCTGCACCAACCTTGGCACTGTCAGTTCTATCCCCTGAATGGCCTCAAACCGCTCCACTAAATCAGGGTTACTGCTCTTGAGCTTTTCCCCTAACGTGGAAAGACCCCTGCCTTCGCTGCTGAAGGATGAGAGTTCCTGCTTCTTTTTGTTCTTCTTCTTAGCCAAACCCCGCCTCTTTAAAAAAATATGATGGTTCAATTATAAGGGGTTGGAAAGCTGATTGAAAGAGAAGGGTTTTATTCAGGATATTCTTGCACATTCTGCAAGACCCTGGTGAAGGAGGAGGATTGTTCCGGTCGCGCAACTGGAGTCTCAAAAGGTGCGATCTGACCGTTCTCAATAATCAAAACCTTGTCGGCAATAGAGTGAGCCTGATCGTGTTGATGCGTGACCCACAAAATAGTATGTCTGCTCTTTAAAGACTGAACCAGTTTTTCAATCGCCGCCGTTGATTTGGGGTCCAGTGAGGAGGTTGGCTCATCCATCAACAGGACCTGCGGTCCTACCGCCAGAGTACGAGCCAGAGTAAGTCTCTGTTGTTGTCCTTGTGAAAGCGTGGTGGCTTTTTCTCCAAGCCGGTCTTTGACTTCCTCCCAAAGAAACACTTCACGCAAAACTTTCTCCACCAGGTCAGGGTACTCCTTCCGGTGCATCTTTTCTTTGACTCCAAAAACAGCATTGTCAAAAATACTCTTTGGAAATACGCAGGGCTTCTGAAAAACCAGCCCGACGTTTCTTCTCAGTGCATAGACATCTGTATCAGGTCGATAAATATCCATCCCATCAATAAGAACATTTCCCTCAACCCGGAAATTTTTGACACGGTCATTCATCCTGCAAAGAGCACGCAGGAGAGTTGTTTTTCCTGAACCCGATGCTCCAATAATGGCGGTGATGGAGTTTGCAGGCAGGTTGAAGGTCAACGCTCGAATAACTTTTCTTCCACCAAATGCGGCGACAAAGTTTTTGAACTGAATCATAATTCCGACTCCATAACCACTCTGGCCCTGAATGCCCAGGCCGTCAGCGTCAGCAAAAAAACCAGCCCCAACAATACCAAACCAGCTCCCCAGGCCTGTGCAATAGATTCTGGATTGGACGCCTCCTGAGCCAGAACCAGAATGTGAGTCTGCAAAGTGGGTACCGGATCAGAAAACGATTGCGGAAATTGAATCCCTGAAAATGTGGTCGCGGTGAACATGATCGCCGCTGTTTCTCCCGCGGCCCGGGCTAATCCCAGAAAAACTCCCGTCACAATTCCATAAAAACTCTGGGGCAGAATGATTCGCCAAATCTGGGTTGGCCTCGAAAGACCCAATGCCATGCCCGCCTCACGATATTTTTCCGGCAAGGCTTCCACCGCTTCTCGGATGCTCACCTGCAAAGTTGGCAAAATCATCACGGCCAAAATTAACGATCCCGTCACCCAAGAAACACCTGTATCCAGATAAACCCCAAACAATAAATAACCCACCAGTCCAAATAAAATTGTAGGGGTGGCATTGAGAATATAGGTCAATTGAGTTAAAAAAGTTTTTAACTTTCCAGTATCCAGATACTCTGTCTGGAATAGCACCGAGCCTAGAGCCACTGGTAAGCTCCATAGAACTGCGACCCCCATTAGAATCAATGTCCCTATCGACTGATAATAAACACCACCCGCACGACCGAAATCTCTCGACTCTTCAAAAAGGAAACCAGCATGCATCGCGGGTAATCCTTTAAGCAACATAACACCCAGAATAGAAAACAATAGAGCGACAATTAAAAATGTGATGCACCCAATAAGAACCCGCACCATTTTCTCAGCCATTATTGCATTCACTGACTGTTCCGTTTAATAAAGAGGTGGCCTGAAAAAGTTAAAATTGCCACAACTAAAAACAAAGTAAATCCCAAAGCCATCAGAGCATTCCAGTGCAGTCCACTGCCCAATGCTTCCGCCGCCTCACGGCCCAACTTGGAGGGAATAGTCTGACCCGAAGCAAAAAGATTGAATCCGGGCACCCTGTCGAGACTGCCAACCACCAGCATCACCGCGATAGTTTCTCCCATTGCCCGCCCTATTCCCAGCAACACAGCTCCCACAATGCCCGGCACGGACTGCGGTAAAACCACCCGCAGAGCAGTTTGCAGTTTAGTGAGTCCCAGGCTTTCAGCGGCTTCACGAAACTCGGAAGAAACTGAATGAAGGGCATCTTCCGACAAAGTCAAGATCATCGGTAGAATCATGATTGCGAGCAGGAGACCCGCGGTAAAAAGTGTATTTCCATCAAGCAGGTTTAATGCGTCCTTAACCCCCACGGTTAAAAAAGAAACACCAAGCAGACCGTAAATAATACCGGGCACCCCGGCCAACAATTCCATGATTCCCTTCACCCTTCTGCGGAAAGGAGGTGACAAGTATTCAGAAGTGAACAAAGCACCAGAAAGAGCCACCGGCAGCACCAATAGTGTCGCTAAACCAGTAACCATCAGCGAACCACAAATCATCGGCAAGGCACCAAAAGATTCGCCCACCCACCAGTCGTCTCCTAGCCAAAAGTCCACACCCTCCAAACGCAAAATCGGGACAGACTCCACTACCAGAAAAATGCCGAGCCCCATAGCACTTACAAGGAAAATTAAATTCAATGCGGCAAAAATCCAGCCTACAGGCTCAAGTTGACGGGCACCAATAGAAGCATGCATTAATTCAGCCTTTTAGATTTAGGGTTTCCAATAGGGATATAACCACTTTCTGCAACTATTTTTTGGCCTTCTGGACCTTTGACAAAATCTATAAAAGCTTTAATTTCACCCTTCGGTTGTCCGGCTGTTATGAAATTCAATTTTCGAACAATCGGATAACTTCCCTGCCTGACCGCTTCCCAGGTCGGCAGAATTTCTTTCCCCTGGTCTAGGATCGACACTGCTTTTACATCATCATTCATCCAGTTGAAAGACAACATACCAATGGCCGAGTCACTTTGCGCTATCTTGGCCTGCTCCTCATTATTTGATCCGGTTACCAAAAGCGTTCCCGGCGTTCTTTGCGAGGCATTTCCAAAAATATATTGCATGAAAACATGGCGGGTTCCTCGATGCCGTTCCTTATCGACAACCACAATCTTTCTATTCGGCCCTCCAACCTCTTTCCAGTTGCGAATTTCCCCCAAATATATCCCGGCAATCTGCCGAGCCGTTAATCGTCTGACCCCGGCTTGAAAAATTTCAGACGAAACCACGCAGGCCACCGCATCAAGCCCCACTGAATGAACTATTAGATAGGACTTCTCGAACCGTTTATTCTCGTCTGGGGAAATACCGCGCGATGCCATGCCAATATCAGCGCGCCCCCCGGCCACAGAATGTATTCCCACTCCCGAGCCGCCAGCGTTGACCAGAATACGGCTGGATGATGATTCCATGAATTTTTGTGCTGATCTTGAAACCACAGGTAAAACCGTGGTCGACCCGACGATCTGGATCCGGGGTCCGGTATCCGCAGCAACTGCAAAGGGGAAACTCACGGCCAGAAACAAAACCAACCCGACCCAACCCCTCACACTTCCTCTCATACCCCCTCCCCCATTCCATATATAGAAACATATAGATAACTACATATAAATTAACAAACAAATCGTAGCACAATAAAGTGTCGCCTCAAAGGGGCAAAACTTACAAAAAAACAGGTCTAAATTAGTTGGGATTTATACTTTTAAGGAGTGTTCAAGTTTTTGCAGAGCACCGATAGCAGGCAAGTGATCTTGCTCAGCCGAGCGGCGAAGCCAGTGGATGGCTTCCTGAAAATCAACGGATGTGCCTCGTCCATTGCGGTACATTAATCCTAGCTGATATTGCGCTGAACTATGACCATGTTCGGCAGCAAGACGAAACCATTTGAAAGCCTGGTCATCATCGACACTTCTCTGATAGTGATTGCCCAATTCCACCTGAGCAAGATAGTTTCCCTGTTCGCCAGCCTTAAGGAACCATACCAACGCTTCTGCCGATGCGCCCGAGGCTTTCAGCAACCGACCCAGATTTAGCTGAGCCTGATCATCCCCCTGATTGGCCGCACGGGTATACCATTTCAGGCTTTCTTTGTAACTTTTGGATACTCCTGTTCCCTGCTCATAAATTTCCGCCAGTCGATTCTGCGCCCGGGCATGCCCTTTAAGAGCCGCTTTACGTAACCAGCCGATATCCGTTCTTTCAGATGAACAGTTGTCCCATTCATTTCCTGTGTTTTTTGGAGTGGATTTCCGGTACCAATTCGCAGCCTCTTCAAAATCTTTAGTCACACCTTTGCCAACAAAATACATTCGCCCCAGGCTTTCACTTGCTTGGCGATTTCCCTGCTCGGCCGCCTTTCGATACCAATTGGCAGCTTCTTCGTCTTTACTGTTTTCAAAAATCTGTCCCAGATAATTTTGCGCCAAATGGTTTCCCTGTCCGGCTGATTTCTGAAACCAGAACAACGCCTTTTCCTGCTCGCTACCATTTTTGCCAAAGAATATTTTACCAAGACTGTATTGTGCATATTCATGGCCCTGCTCAGCGGCTTTCATAAACCAGAAAATCGCTTTTTCGGTATCAACGGAAGATCCTTCTCCGTTCAAATACAACCTCCCCAGATTGTACTGTGCCAGCGAATATCCTTGATCTGCAGCCTTATGATACCAGTGCAATGCCTGAGCATGATCGGAGGAGACACCTTTTCCGTGATAATACATGCGTGCCAGATGAAACCGGGCGAAAGCATCCCCTTGCCAGGCCGCCTTGCGGTAGCAATTCACTGCTAACGGGAGGTCCTGCTCAATCCCTCTGCCATTCTCATAGAGGATGCCAAGAAAAACCTGGGCACGGGTTTCATTCTCTTTGGCAGAGCGCTGAAAACAGGAGAACGCCTTTTGTTCATCCCTGTCAATCCCATCACCCAGAAAATAAAGCATTCCCAAATTGAATAAAGCCTGTTCATGATCTCCCGCCCTCTGATAAAACTCCAACGCCAAGAGTGGATTTCTGTCACATCCCTTACCATAATCGCAAAGCAAACCGAGTGAGTTTTGCGCCGGAGCATAATTCAAATTGGCAGATCTTCTTAGCCATAAAAAAGCCTCTTCATATTCTTTCTGCCCAAAAAAGTACTGGCCTTTTTTATAAAGGTCTTCAGCGGTCGGTTTAAAATCTGGTGAGGTGGTTTCAAGGAAATGTCTGGCATGTGGGTGCCCCTGTTCTGCCGCACTGCAAAACCATTGCAGAGCTTTTTTCGGCTCATGGTCAACCCCATCACCACAATAGTAAAGCGTGCCCAATTTAAATTGGGCTATATCCAATCCACTTAAAGCCGCTTTTCGGAACCAGCGTGCGGCAAGCCCCTGGTCTTCCACAACTCCTTTTCCTCGTTCATAAAGATCGCCAAGGTTATAGAGTCCGGCTTCGTTGCCGCTCAATGCCGCTTTGCGATACCACGACTCGGCCTGGTTATAGTCCTGAGGAACCCCATCTCCATTTTCATAAAGCACCCCCAACATATTCTGGGCTGTGTTATTATTTTTTTCCGCCGCTTTCTCAAACCATTTTGCGGCTTTTTCGGGAGCCTTGTTCGTACCCTTGCCCTGATGATACATTCTGGCAAGATTGAATTGCGCAGTAGCATCTTCCTGTTCTGCGGCTTTCTGGTACCAGTGCAAACTCATTTCATTATCCTGGTCTACACCTAATCCATTTTCGTACATCACACCGAGAAAACCCTGGCCCGGTGCGGATCCTTTGTCTGCAGCTTTAGTGAACCACTTGAACGCCTCCACATGGTCGGCCAGTACACCCACTCCCTTAAAATAAACCACACCAAGGTTATATTGAGCCTGCGGTTTCCCCTGACGCGCTTCGCGAAACCAGGTATCGAGGTTTTTTCGATCAACACGATCTACAGATCCCTTGCCATTTTTATAATAAACCTCTGGCAACTCTCTGGCAGTACCCGCATGGGTCCTCGGCAGAGCGTGCAAGTCCACATCGTTTCCGATATTTTCTATGGCAACTGGTTTATTCATAAGGGTAGCTCATCAAATAAAGTCATAAGCCAAATCCCGAATCCGGGTTTTGGTCTCTCTAATTTTCTCTTCGAGGTCATCGGCAATTTCCTGAAGCAGGTCGCGCCCTTCCAACTCGGCAGATTCTATATTCTTTTTCAACTGAAACATTTCAGTCAGCGTCAGGTCTTCCAATTCATCGGAAATCTCATACAAGCGTTTTCGTACCTGAGCAACCTGACTCACCACTCGAACCAGCTGCTCACCCAGCTCCAGTTTGTCATGGGCAGGTTCTTCCGCTTCCCATTCCATCAGGATGGAACGAATAACCTCCTCATCCAATCCATCATAAGCCTGATTGAGCTTTGCCATCAGTTCATGCCTGCGCTCGCGTTCAGCTGCAGATGAAGCTAAATCGGGATGAATTCTTTTTGCCACACGGCGAAACAGTTTTTTTAAGTTTTCGGGGGGATTAAATTCTTTGGGCTTCTTCTCTTCTGGGCTTTCTTCATGAAATTCTCGAGCCTGCTCGCGAGCGGATTCGGCTTCCTCCCTGAAATTATCGGCCTTGGGGAAAATCTTGGAGGCCAAACCCAATACCTGCGCCTTAACCTGATCCAGCTCAGCATACATCTGTCCGACTACACTTTGATAACGGCGCTCGAAAAGATGCAGTTGTGCATTTTCAGTGGAAAGTTCAAGCTCTTTGTCTGCAAGTTTACGGCGCAGGTCTGCCAGCTCACGCCTTCTGGCCTGTAACTCCTCAGCTTGCGGACTCAAAATCTGTAAAACAGAAGACATAACTATCTTCTCACCTGAGATTTTTTCTTAAATAGGGAATACATTTATTATCGGGTGAACATCGCTGTAAAACAAGTACGAAAGCATTACATTTTGGGTGCAAATAAGACAACCGCATTAGATTCAACATGTTATCTAAAGTTGAATGTTTTTCAGCTCTTTACCGCACAACCTGCAATAAATAAGAACCAAAATTTCAATAACATAGAACATTAAAACAGATTAGACCAATTAAATCAATAGCTTATAGCATTCCAATTCACTCCCCCTCTTACCACCATAAAGTCCTTTAAAAATGGTGCTTTACAAGCCAGCTGGCTTGCTTTAAAAGGGTGGAATTGAAAAATTTGCCTTTAAGGACCGCAATGAAAAAAGCTCCCATTATATTTTCCGAAGACTCTCCCTTTTTGACCAACGAAACTCGGCAGACCCGTTGGGCCATCCCTTATAGTTTTGAATGCCTCAATGCGAGGGTAGATAACCTGCTGACGCGCAATCAAAATTGTATAAAAGGCAAAAGAATTCTCGATATCGGCTCGCATATGGGGACCTTCATGTACGCAGCTCTTGAACTCGAGGCGGAGTTTGTTCAGGGGATAGATACAGAAGAAAAAACCATCGAACGCGGACAGAAACTGTTCCAGCAATCACAGGTTTCTCAATCCAGCTATAACCTGCATGTTGATGATGCGTTTCGTTATCTGGAAAGTCTGGAGGAAGGAAGTTTTGATACTGTGCTCTGCCTTGGCACACTCTATTATATGGTCGAACCTTATAGACTGCTGAACCTCATGCAGAAAGTGGCGAAAGAAACGGTTATTATTGATACCTTCACCGCCGCCTATGCGGCTATTCAGGGGAAAGAAGCACCAGAAGTTTATAGCGCAATGAACGAAGAAAACCTTAAACTGCCAATGATGCTCACCGCCTTGACTCAACCGGGGAAAAAAGATTACCGCTTACCCCATTCGTTTCCACATAAAGACAAAGACCTCAGCCTCATCACCCTGCCCACCACAGCACTTTTAGAAGTCTGGTTCCAGTCATTAAGAATGCCTTACAGTCTAATAGACTGGAGCGAATACCAAACCCGGCCCTGCACTTATCACGACCTGCTCACCCCCGAACAAAAAAAATCTTCGCACTGGGCCGATGCCTACACCAGTGGACTGAGAGTTTCTTATCTTCTTAAAAAGTAGATACACTGGACAAATGTGAGCGACAATAATTAGCCAGTCTGTTATTTAATTTTTGGCGAGTCTACTGAAAAGTCCAAATTCTATGGAGATTTTTCTGGAGTTTGCTTCAAGGAAACATATAGAGCCTATGGTGAAAATATATCCCCGGAATAAAATCAATGATGCGATGGAAAAACTTAGGTTGGGGATAAACCCTTACTGGTTGGACTTGAAAAATAAAACTATTCAATACGAGAGAGGAACAAAAAAAGATATCACATGCCCTTTCTACCCCTTTGAGGTTATAATTTATCAAGAGTCTGGTATTATTTGTTTTAAGGGTACTTGCTTATTCTTAATTAGTGTAGAAGGCTCTTCTTTTTAAGGCCACTCTGAGCTTAGTGTTCATTTAGAAAATCTCTGCTCAAAATTTCACCGATCCCATTTTCATTTCAAACTAACCAGACTCTATTTTTTTACTTTTTAAATTTGATATCACCTGACAAAAACAAATATTCATGGACAACATCCTCTATATGGGCATTTTTCTTCGCCCTGCTATGTCTGCCGGGACTCAAGGCTCGCCTTAAAGGAGATGAGACAGTAAGCTACCTTGAGCACGTCTCCTCCACACCAACCCACCTTTTAACCCAATACGCAGGACCCAATCAGCACACCCTTTTTTCGATCTTATCCAATGCATCAATGAAAATATTCGGGGAAAATGAAGTTGCATTTAGACTTCCGGTTTTCTTCGCAGCAATCCTTACAATTGTTCTAATCCACACCCTGGGGCAAAAACTCTGGAATGGCCGGGTTGCGGCATACGCCTCTCTCCTGACGATAGGGTCGACTCTCCATTTTCACTGGGCTCAGCATGGGAGAGGGTACGCATTTTCTGAATTACTCGCTCTCGCTTTTGTTTTTGGAATGATTCTGCTTTTGGAGGATAAGTCTTACGATAAAGGAGCCTTGATTTTAATCTTTTCTGGGCTAGGCCTTTGCATCACGATACCAAGCAACGCTTATTTTTTAACCGCCTGTGGACTGGCATTTATTTTTGTTCTGTGGGAAACAAGAAACCCTAAGATCTCTATTTCATGGACTCATCTAGGAAAAAAACTTCTTCCTTTTATATTTCTGGCAACACTGACGTCTGGATATTTCTTAATAATTTACGATGATTTAGTCTTAGGAATTGAGGCCTACAAAAAATTCCTTAAAGTCTACACAAACACCGACTTATCGGCAGGAACACTACAGCAGTATCAGGAAACTGCCTGGAGCCTCGCTCAACCCTGGGGTTTGTGGCTTTACCTTCCCGTTCTTTATGGATTATGGACACTCAATAGAACCCAACGCGGTTTTTTTTTGACCCTTCTCTTTACCCCTGTTTTACTAGTGATTCTCACCGGCATGCTGGGGCCCGCAAGGATTTATGCATACCTTCTTCCTTTTTATTTTCTGCTCGCCGGTTTGGGGATCGACAAAGGAATCGAATTCTTATGCCGTTTTATGCCGCATTATTTCAACAAGGTATTAACTGTTTCGTTAGGTCTGGCACTCATTATCCCATCTTTTTTTAGCCACGCCTCTGACTACCTGAGTAAGAGAGATATCAAGTTCGCCACCATGACAGAGTCGCGCGAAGTACTTCGTTATGTAAAGAGCGAAACTACCGAACACGATTTGCTGGTGATTTCTTTCGACGATATGGTGTTGCGCCGTAACCTGGAGCCATTGGTTGCAAAAAACATGCTCAACATTTTTCAAGATCGCCAACTTGATGGAATCCTCTACCTCGGTCACCGTGCCACTGACGTCAGCCTTATATCCAGCGCCTTTGGAAAACAAACTCCTGCCCTTCCTGTATCTTTGATGAAAGTGGTAGCTAAAATAGGTCAGGTGAAAATATATAGAATGAACGTCAATGCTGTCCCTTTGCCACGTCAGGAGGAAGATGACAAGTTTTTCAGGCAGTGGAGAAAACTCAAAAATTCAGAGGTCTCCTTGCTTAAAAACCAGGAACATAATTTTTTGGGACAGCAGTCCTTGCAAATACAAAAAAACATCAACGAAAATGCATTGATCCCTACGCCCCTGACTTATCGCATTCCGTCTGAAGGTAAAGACTTTATCTTTTACGCCTCAGCGAAGAAACATCCTCAGATGTCAGGAGTGGGCTTATACTCAAAAAATGAAACCCTTCAATCTTTTCCACTCAATCATTTATTTGGCGTCTACCGGGAAGAAAATGGAAATCTTGTATGGGAAAGGACCCATCCACATTTTTTGTTTCGACATTCCAGAAATGAGGAACCTTTTAAATGGAAGATCTTTTTCACATTAACTCCATTGAAACAGGGGTGGAATGAAGTTTCTGAAAAGTTCCATTTATTCGAACAAGTTAGTTACTTTAATGGTATTCATGGGTACCTATTAAACCCATCCGTAGAAAAATAAACACTCGGCTCTACTACAAAGTTTTTAAATCAATCACAAAGCGGTATTTCACATCGGATTTTTGCATCCGTTTGTAAGACTCATTAATACTCTGCATTGAAATCACTTCGACATCAGAAGTGATATTGTGCTCACCACAGAAATCAAACATTTCCTGCGTTTCCTTGATTCCCCCGATCAGCGAACCCGCAATCGCACGACGTCCAAAAACCATTTGCGGACTTTGCAGAGACTTAAACTCTCCAATCGCTCCAACAATACACATGGTGGAATCAAACTTAAGCAAATTAATATAAGGGTTGATGTCATGCGAAACGGGAATAGTGTTCAACAGAAAATCAAATTTCCCAGCCCACTCCGCCATTTGCTCCGCATCGGTTGAAAGCAAGACATCATCGGCTCCAAGCGCTTTCGCGTCTTCACCTTTTTCCGAAGAAGTCGTGACCATGATTGTCCTTGCACCCATCGCATGCGCAAATTTCACTCCCATATGCCCGAGACCCCCCAAACCAACAATACCGACCGTTTGATCGGGCCTGACATTCCAGTGTTTGAGAGGGGAATAGGTAGTAATGCCAGCACATGCGAGCGGCGCAGAACTCGCCATATCCAGATTGTCCGGCACACGAATTACATAGTTCTGATCGACAACGATTTTTTTGGAATAACCTCCAAACGTCAAGCCACCGGGGTCATCCGTTTCACTGCCATAAGTCATTTTAAATCCGTTCAAACAGTATTGTTCCAGATCCACTTTACAGGCTTCACAAGTGCGGCAGGAGTCCACAAAACAGCCCACACCCACGCGGTCACCTTCCTTGAAACTTTCAACATTCGCACCAACACCTGTCACATGCCCGATGATTTCATGACCCGGAACGATCGGGTAGGCAGAGATGCCCCAATCATTATTCACCATGTGGAGATCGCTGTGGCAGACACCGCAAAAGGCAATATCAATTCTCACATCATCCGGTCCAACCGCGCGGCGTTCAATGTCAAAATCATTCAAGGGTGCGGCTTGTTCTTTGGCTGCAAAGGCTTTCACTTGAGTCATGGCCTCATCCTTTCTTTTTAAAAGCGGTTTATTTATGCTACTGGCAGGTGAAAAATTCGAGGGTAGTAAAATCTACCAGCGCAAACTCAACCAGAGGTCTCTGAAAACTGTTCTTTAATTTTAATAATTTCCGGAAGGATGTCTATAAACAATGGAATGAGCTTCGGATCAAAATGTTCACCGCTTCCTTGCTCCATTAAAGAAACCGCCTCACCGACTGTCCAGGCTTTTTTATAGGGGCGCTCGGAGGTTAAGGCATCAAACACATCTGCGATAGCTACGATTCTGCCCTCAATGGGAATCTCCCCACCTTTTGTCCCTCTTGGGTAACCGGATCCATCCCATTTTTCATGGTGTGTCGAGGCAATAACCTGTGACATCAGGATAAGATCAGAGGTTCCCCCTGACAATAAATCTTCTCCCATCTTGGCGTGGGTTTTCATTATCGCCCATTCATCATGATCAAGCTTACCAGGCTTTAGCAATATCTTATCTGGAATGCCAATTTTCCCGATATCATGCATGGGGCTTGCATTCAGTAATAGTTCGCAATGAGCATCGTCCAACCCCAGGGCTTTGGCAAGCCGACAGCTATAATGGCTCATTCGTATTACATGCATTCCTGTTTCATTGTCTTTATATTCCGCAGCCTTTCCTAATCTTCGGATTACATCCAATCGACTTTCAGATAACTGTTGCGTTCTTTCATTAACTTTTTGCTCCAGCCGTTTTTGCAGCTCGCTTAGATCCAGATGAGTTCGAACACGTGCACACACCTCCAAATGCTTGAAAGGCTTAGGAACGTAATCAACCCCTCCTGCCTCAAACCCCTCGGCAATATCCTCGTCTTCTTTTCTTGTAGTGATAAAAATAATCGGAATGCTTTTTAGTCCTTCATCCTGCTTGAGTCTTCGGCAGGTTTCATACCCATTGATTCCAGGCATCACAACATCAAGAAGCACCAGGTCCGGGAGCAATTCTGGAATTATTTTAAGAGCCTCTTCCCCACTTGACGCAAAAGCCAGTTGGTAACCTTCCGGCTCAAGAGTTTCCCTTAGGATCGCCAGGTTAGCCGGGGTATCGTC
>JAJDBI010000306.1 GCA_029261435.1 Nitrospinaceae bacterium | reverse complement strand
TTGAATGGAGAACAAGGAAGCCTTCTCAAAGGGAAGAACACTTCCGTCTTTCATCAAACACAGGTAAACACGAGAACAGCCGCAAACCAAGAAAGGAATGATATAGAGGAGAGTGACAACGATAGAGACTAGGACTTAACCGACAGGTCGCGATTGAGGAAAAACAAAAAAAAACAGCCGACCGGGAGAGGTCGGCTGTTCTCTAGGGTAAGGACCCAACTCGCTATTAAGCCCTCACTAAAACAAATCTTAGTTACAAGTAACCGTAACAGCGTTTACACCGGTGTTGGTGATCTTAACCAATCCGCTGATATCACCAAGAGAATCACCTCGGCTGAAATTATTCTGAGAAACTAGAGTTACTTTGTGTTTGCCCATTCCGCCTCTTCGAGGAAGACCGGTTTTCCCGCCATCAGTACCATTGACACTGTCATTATTGTCGTTCGGTCCTAAGGTTATAGGAATCGTGGTGAAGTTAGAAGACTTCCAGATGCTCAAATTAGCACCGCCGCGATCATTATCGGTGAAGCCGTCTTTACCGCCAGCGGAGTTAGCTGCGCCTGCAGTTTCAAATGTGATGCTTTTTGCGTCATTACATTTCGCTGTTTGGCCGGGATTGATCGAGCCTGCATTTGCAACCAGAGCAAAACCTGCAATGAAAGCCACTGTCAAAACAAAAATCTTTTTCATATACCCTCTCCTTTTTTTGTTTATATAAAAACACTCAAACGTGTAACAGACTATTTTTTATTAGCTATTTCTCCGAGAGAGTTTAATGGACAGGGCTTGCCTTTGATATAGTCCCAATACCTTTTTTAAAATAAGCCTTTCACCTAATCAGAGTAGGATTTATTCCAATATCTGATTAGGTGTTTATCCTACATGGAGAGGTGAGGTCACGTATTGAAGGAGGGTGCCGCTGTTGCACTGAAAAGCATTATTGAATAAGCTTTTGGGAAATCGCGTAGTGGATTAATTCAGCATTTTTCTTCATCTGCATTTTATCCAGAATCCTGGAACGGTGCGTGCTGATGGTTTTGACGCTTAGAGACAACTCTTTACCAATCTCAGTGGGCGATTCACCTTGCGCCAACATCATAAAAACCTGGTGCTCCCGGTCTGAAAGCCTTTCGTGAGCGGGACGATCAGACTTGGTGAAGTCGAATGCCAGTTTTTCGGTGATCTCAGGGCTGGCATATTTTCCACCATCAGCAACTTTTCGCACTGCTGAGTATATCTGGTCGGTACTGCTCTCTTTAGTTATAAAACCCGATGCCCCGGCTTTGAAAAAGCGAACAGCGTAATGCTCTTCCGGATAAACGGTCAATATCAAGACCGGCAGTTTGGGACGATCTTCTCGCAGTTGCTTGAGAATCTCCAGTCCACCCTTTCCTGGAAGAGAAATGTCCAGAAGTGCGAGATTCAAATCCATGCCTCGAACCTTGTCTAACAACTCTTCACCTGTTTCAGCTTCATCCACAACCTCGATATCAGGAGTTTCTGAAAAAGCATGCTTCAAGCCTCGACGGAACAATGGGTGGTCGTCCGCAATGATTACTTTTATTTTTCCCGTTTCCTTCTTTGTTGCCATGATCATCCTTTTCGAATATTAATAGTTACCGTTGTTCCCTCATTGGGAGCACCATGAATCTGCACATTGCCCCCCCAAACCATTGCCCGTTCACGCATTCCCAGTAAACCTAAAGATCTTAGGTTCGACACCTGTTCAGGCGATATTCCACATCCATTATCCCGAATCTGAAGAGTGACCGATTCATTGAATTCACTCAGTGTAACATAAACCTTAGTAGCCCCGGCATGGCGAACAACATTGGTCAGGGTTTCCTGGAAAACACGGAACAATGTGGTGGAACGCTCCAGATCAGGTTCAAAGTCTTCCAGGTCATCCTCGAAATCACACGCGATACCCGTCCGGTTTGTAAACTCTTTGACCTGCCATACAATGGCCTCGGCAATTCCCAGGTCATCCAGAATCGGCGGCCTGAGATCCATTGAAATTTTCTTAACCGTTTGAATGGCATCATCACTCATTTCAAGAAGCTGTTCCGTTGATTTCTGTATACTCGGGTTGTAATAAGCCAGTTTTTTACCAAGCAGGGAGAGCTCCAGCTTGATCGTGGTCAGTACTTGCCCGAGGTGATCATGGACCTCCCGTGCTGTACGTGTCCGTTCTTCCTCACGTACCAGTTCCAGGCGATGATAAAGTTTGCGCAACTGATCCTGCGACCGTTCACTTTCATCCTGCGCCTCTTTTCTTTCCAGAACTCTGCCAAGCTGGGTCCCGATCTGCGCCATGATATCCAGCATTTGAGGATCAGGTTCCGCTGCCTTGGGGGAGAAAAACTCCATCACTCCTACTACCTTGGTGCCTATCAGTATTGGAAATGCAAAGCCCGCTTTAACACCAATATCCTGAGCTAACTGGGCGCGGGGAAAGTTAGAGTCCTTTGTAACATCGATGATCCAGGCTGGCTCACCACTGACCAGCACCCTGCCGGGAAGACCCACCCCTTCTTCCAAAGTAGTCGCCAAGGTTACTTTTTGAAACGTTTCAAATTGCCCTGGTTCCTCCACATGCCAGAACTGGGTAGGGACAAGCCCTTCAGAAGGGTTTTCCGCCGCCAAATAGAGATGTCCCAACGGCCATCCAGCAAATTCACATATCTGACGAAGACAAAAACGCAGAGTTTCATCTACCGCCCGAGTTTCGTTCGAAGCCACTGCTATGGCTTTGATCTGCCTGGAATATTCTATTTCAGCATTTAAACGTTTATTCGTTTCCTGAATCGTTCCCGTTCGATCCTTGATTTTTCCTTCCAGTTCATCATGGGCTAAACGTTGGCCCTCCTCTGCCCTGTTTATGGTCAGACAAAGCATCGCCGTCATCCAAATTGTAAAAATCGCCAAAAGCCGATTAATAACCACCTGGCCCCATTCACCTCCTGGCGGTGAAACCATGAAACCTACAGCATTTAAAACAGAGCCCAGAACCGCCGCATAAAGAATAAAAGAGCGGTGCCCCGTCATCAGCCCCAAAAGAACCAGGACGACGTAAAGCATACCACCCGCAACTCCCAGAGGAATCTGGGTATCGATCACAAAAATAATTCCTGAAAGGATCAGACCCGCAATCAGATATTTCCTAGAATAATATTTTTCAACTTCTATTTCCTGCCCCATAAATTAAATCGCCTGTTTAAGGAAGATGCTGTGTCACAACAGCAAAACACCTGAGGTTCCGATAAAAATCCCGACTTTAACCTCCATTTAAAGGAGAAGACAGCCAGAGAGAATACCCTACCTGGATAAATAATGATAAAATGGTTAATGAAAAAGCAGGACTGCATTTATCGGGAACAATACCGAGGTAAAGACAAAAAACAACTTCCGCCATGAGACCCGCTAATTATTGAAGGCATGGCAATGCATAAGTTGTCAAATATCAAAAAACCCTTTCAAACGTTTTCGCGAATGACACTAAAAACAATTTGGCTTTTATTAATAGTAACTTTTGGTTTTCCTTCTGTCAATTGGGCAGGAGAAACCAAGACTGAACTGGTACTGTTCAGGGAGACCTCAGACCCTTGGACCATCTTCCAAAGCGGACGTACCTGCGAAGACATTTATTACCTTAAGAAAGGCCGGAACGCCGAAGACCTCCGAGACATGAGAAACCATTTCTGTGAAGGCGAGTACTCCATGACTCTGGATGGTCCTCCTGGAACTACAATCACCTTATACGGCCAGTTTTTTTATGGGGAGGATCGCGGCGCCATTACGGTATCCAAGACCGATAACCGGCAAGTCTGGATATGGGACCTGGAAGACTTTCCCGACCGCAAATGGGTGGTCGCCGAAGCCAACAAAAGCACAGGAGGTTATGAAGTGTTTTATAAAGCCGCTACAAATTTTAAAATGAACCTCGGGTCTGTAAAGTGGGATGCCATCCCCTGACACGCAGGCAATATCCTCAACCTTCCTTACGAGTGAAGAAAGTGCAGACAGACCTGATCCATAGTAAAACTCTGTTGACCCGTTCCAGCGGCTACCTTAAGAGCGTTTGTTCGCACTCACTGAACCCATATAGCGGCTGTGGATACGGGCTTTCTTCATGCGGTGAAGGTTGCTATGTCCGTTTTAATCATTGGTTAACTCGAGGGCGCGAATGGGGTAAGTTTGTCGATGTCAAAGTCAACGCTGGTGAATTGTACATCCAGTCTGTGGAAAAGGAAAAAAACTGGACACATAAACGCTCCATTCCTTTTACGATTTTCATGTCCAGTTCCACCGACCCCTGGCAGCCGGCTGAAAAAAAATACCGAGTGACCCGTGCCATCCTTAAGTCAATGACGACGTGTCCTCCGGACGCATTGATCCTGCAAACCCATAGCGCCAGCATTTTAGACGACCTGACAATTCTTCTTGAACTATCACGACTCTGCTCTCTTAGAGTCCACATTTCTATTGAAGGGGACCGCAACCGTTTACCGGGACTTCCACCCCCGCCCTGTAGCGTTGAGCAGCGAATTTCTGCATTGGAACAACTGTCAACGCAAGGTCTCAAAACTGTGGCCTGTCTTTCGCCTTTATATCCGCTGGAAAATCCACAGCATTTTTTTGAGCGTCTGAAAAATTCAGGAGCTTCCGCAGTCATCATCGATCACTTTATAGAAGGCGACGGAACCGCCGAAGGTTCCCGGACTTTTAAAACACGCCTTCCTTCAGCAATGAGTAAGATCCAGACAGATTCGATCCACCTTTCATACAGAGACCATATTGCAACCATTGCCCGCGCTTATTTGCCCGTAGGAATTTCGGCGCAAGGCTTTGCGGGACGCTATTCCCACTGACCTCCATGCCTGCCCCAAAAGAACTTACAAATCAAATCAAATCATTGGATCGCAAAGGATATAAATCTTATAAAACCCTGCAGGGAAAAAGTTTCGGTTTTGGCCTGTTTGATTTGACCTTTGAACATGTACAAGGCGATCCTTTTGCAGCGCCTTCCCGTTTATCCATAAAGATCGAACTTCAGTCAGCCGGATTTGCAAAATCCCACTACGAGAATCCTTTAAGAAAACTGGCACTCGAAGACCATTTGTTGCGAGAGGTGAACCGCCGCACCCATCAATGCCAAGGCAAAATCAAAGGCTCAGGGCGAAGTGGTGAGATCGCAGTGCAGGAACCGGGACAAAAAATAATTCGCCGAAGCGGTCTGCAAATTAAAAATGATATTTTGATTCTGACCCTATTCGCGGGGCTGCCCGGAGACGGACGAAGGGTGCTGGCTAAAGAATGTGTAAAGCTTTTTTCCGAAATTCTGCCTCCGGTCTGGGAGGAATGCCTGCTGGCGAAATCTCTCGATCTGAACAAAGTGCAACAAGCTCTTGAAACTCTGGAAGATTATTCCTCATTGTGCCAATTGCTAAACCAAAATCATTGGGCCAGTTTTGTTGCCGACGGATCGCTTCTCCCACGCGCATCAGGAATCAGCGACCTGCCTCTTAAAAAGGGTGGCGTGCATTTCTCCGCACCAGAAGAACTCAGCGCCGAAATACAATTGCCGCATGGCGGAAAAGTTCGCGGCATGCCCGTTCCATTGGGTATCACACTGATCGTAGGCGGTGGGTTCCACGGAAAAAGCACTTTACTGAAAGCCGTACAGGATGCAGTCTATCCACATGTAACAGGAGACGGTCGCGAACGCATCGCCACTCAACCCACGGCAGTAAAAATTCGCGCTGAAGATGGTCGCTCCACCCAACCCATCAATGTTTCCGGATTCATGGACAACTTGCCACTCATTCAATCTACGGAAAACTTCTCAACTGTCTCGGCTAGCGGCTCGACCTCACAAGCGGTGAATATCCTCGAAGCTGTTGAGTCCGGATCTTCACTCCTACTCATGGATGAAGATACCTGCGCTACGAACTTCATGATCCGCGATGCCAGAATGCAAGCCCTGATCGCATCCAATCAGGAACCAATCACGCCTCTGGTCGACCGAATTGAGGAGTTGCATAGAGACTTTGGAGTCAGCACTCTTTTAGTGATGGGAGGAAGTGGTGATTATTTTGACTCCGCCGATCAAGTCATCGCCATGGATTCATTTCAGCCCAGGCTGGTTACGGCAAGAGCAAAACAGATAGTTCAAGAAAACCCCGGCAGCCGTAAAACCGAAACCAGTAAGCCTCTGCCAAAAATACAAATGCGAATCCGAAATTTGTCGGCATTGGGTTTTAGTCGAGGCAAAAAAACCTGCGTGATTCAAACCCAAGGATTGATCGCACTCATCCTCGGACGCACCGAGATCGATGTGCGTTATGTCGAACACATTGTTGAGTCGGGGCAACTCGAACTCTGCGGCTGGATACTGAAACAACTTAAAGATATGCAGGAGACTGATCCCACTGTGTCCAACAGCGATGCAATAAAAGTTATTCTGCTTGCCATCGAAAACGGAGAACTGGAATCGGTCGCGCCTTTCAACAATGGCCTTTTAGCCTTGCCCAGATTTCAGGATGTGATGGCTGTCCTGCATCGATTGCGGTAACTCAACCCATATTTCTGTATTTGCAAATAGTTTTCATACCTAAAAACATTTTCTCTTACTATCTGATCCTGCTTCCCCGCTATAATCCTGCAAGAAATAATTTCAACCAAGAACCTATCTTCTCTCACACCCATTTTGCTAACAAACCATGTCTCACTGGGATATAGCCAAACAATACCACCAATACTCCAGGCACGGCTACCACAGGTCTGCTCCCAGCCCTGGATATATGGATTGGGAAAACCAACCCAATCCCTTCCGGCATTATGAAGGTACTGAAATAATCAAATTAAAAAAAGTCTCTCTGAATGATGGACCTCTCTATCACGAAGCTTTGCAATCTGAAAAAATTTCACCTCATGCCTTAAATTTTGAAACTCTTTCCCAGTTGTTCTTTGATAGCCTCGCAATTTCAGCTTGGAAGAGCTTTCAGGGATCGAAGTGGGCTCTTCGGGTTAATCCTTCAAGTGGAAACCTGCATCCGACAGAAGGATATTTAATCTGCGGCCCCATTGAAGGGATCAGTAGCTCTCCATCCGTCTCCCACTACTGCCCCAAAACTCACGGGCTGGAAATGCGAACGACCTTTTCAAACCAAACCTGGGAGAAAATGGGCTCACCCGAAAACACCTTCTTCATAGGATTGAGCTCCATATATTGGAGAGAAGCATGGAAGTACGGACTGAGGGCTTTCAGATACTGCCATCACGATATGGGCCATGCTTTGGCAGCAATAAACATAGCTTGTTCAGTGTTGGGATGGCGAACTCAATTGATGGATCATCTTGGCAGTGAAGATTTGGAAGCTATCCTGGGATTAGACAAAAAGAATGAAGATGAAATTGAAGTTCCAAACTGTCTGATCGCCATCACTCTTCAGGAAAGTGCAAATAATATAAAAAACAGGGATTTTATTTCAGGCTTTTCTGATTTGAAATGGGTGGGAGAACCCAATGTTTTGAGCAATGACCATATGGATTGGAGCGGCCTAACGGAAGTCTCACAGGCAACTCAAAAACCGTTCACAGAGAACTCCCTCGATTTTAAACGGGCAAGTCTACCAATCCTTTTACAAAAGGATCCCTTTCCTATAAGGAAAGCTATTCATCAACGAAGAAGCGCCGTAGCCATGGATGGGAAAACGCGAATTTCAATTGAAACGTTTTATCAGTTCATGGCAACAACCATTCCAGAGGCTTGCCCTCTCCCCTTCCAAACTTTTCCCTGGGAGTCGCAAATCCATTTGGGAATCTTTGTCCACAGAGTGGACGATCTTCCAGAAGGTTTATATTTTTTGGTACGCAACAAAAACCATCTGAGCGATTTAAAAGACAAGTTGAAAAAAGATTTCGTCTGGGAAAAACCTGAAACCTGCTCGGAAAATATGGGTCTTTTTTTACTTCAGGAAGGTGATTTTAAAGGCATGGCTACTTCCGTTTCATGCGGACAGGAAATAGCCGGAAAAGGATGTTTCAGCCTGGGTATGATCAGCGCGTTTGAAAACACCTCAACAAATTTCGGACCCTGGATGTATCCCCGTCTTTACTGGGAGTGTGGAGCCATCGGGCAGATGCTTTACCTGCAGGCAGAAGTCAGTGGCATCCGCAGTACAGGAATAGGATGTTTCTTCGATGATCCTGTGCGCGAAATTTTTGGCATTGCAGATCGGAGTTTTCAAAGCTTATATAATTTCACAGCTGGAGGCCCCGTGGAAGACACCCGCCTGACAACACTCCCCGCCTATCCAGACGATTAGACTTATTTTTTCACCAGTTCCAAAGCAATATATAACCCTGCACTGGTTACGGTGTATTTACCTTCAACCTTGTCTTTCTTTTTCAAGCCCGCTATAGTTTCAAGTCCATCCGGTTTGGTTTCTGCGTTCACAATTACCGTGAAGCGTTTTTTTGTTTCAGGATCTTTAATCCCCACCTTGTTTTTGTCAGCAATCACTTTTTTGACCACACCGGAAAAAGGCACTGCATCTCCCGCCGTTGCAATTCCCACAGAATAGAAAAAAATCAAAACCATACTTAATATAATTAATCGAGATATACTCGCCATCATATCCTCCCGTTTAAGTCCTGAATCAGTTGTCAGTGTATTTCTTTTATTATAGGGCGGAGTTACTATTTTGGGAACGGCTTGAATGAAACCAACGGTTTTTGGTCAGGCAAAGAACGTGGCGACCCTTCCTTGAAAACTTTTTGCATCGCCACAGGGTTGGAGGGCCATGTACCTTTATACTTGTTTTCAGGGGCGGAGCCTTCAAACACCAGATATCCGTACTTCCCATAATGCGGCAGTTTGCGTATTAGACCGGGAATACTTTCCGCATTACCGGCAACAACCCAGGTCATGGTTCCTTTTTTCCGACCTGTTCTCGCCAGAGTAAATACGAAACTGTGATCAATCCAGGGAAATGAACGGTCGGAAAACTTTACGCCTTCCTCATCCACCTCTACTCCCAATTTCTTGAGTTGCTTTATAAATGTTTTTCTCAACGGATGGTTCTGCCCGAAAACCCATAAACTGCCTTCAGAATATGGGGCATCATCGGTAAAAATTGTTTGTTGTTTTGCGACTGACTGCGCAAACCCTCGATATTCCAGTTTTTCATTACTTGTCAAAACTGCCGACACCGTGCTGGCTCCGTATGTCTGGCCCAGGCTGGCCGGAGCTTCGCCTAAGCCCGGTAGACGAAATACATCATTATAAGGGTCGAGTTGAACCGCCACCGGCTCGGCTGATAATTGAAAGCTGAAATTCTGCACTCCTTTATCAAGTTTCAGATCATGAATCTCCCCCACTGACGAACTAGTGGTCCAAATGATGACAGGAAGCTTCAACTTAAAGACCGGATCGGATTGCTCCACCGTTAATCTCAGGTCATATCGGCCCTCTGAGGAAACATAAGAAGCCTGTTTCAAGCAGATTTCTGGAGCTCCTTTTCGATGTATCCATTGTTTAAAGAATTGGTCTAAATCCTGACCCGACACTTCTTCAAAGTTCTTTTGCATGGCTCCATAACCGGCATATCGGTACTTAAAGGTCTTATAGAACCGCTTTAAGCCTTTCAAAAATTTTTCATCACCCACTTCGGCTCGAAGCATATGAAAAACCATCAGCAACTTGGCATAACCAATAGCCTGAGAGGCCATGCTGTCCCGATAAGAAAATTCACTCAACGGGAAATCGTTCTTCTGATTAACGTAATTTGAAAATTTCATCAATTCCTGAAACCGATAGGGAGCACCCCTCCCTTTCAATTCCATGAGAAGATGATCGGCAAGGTAGGCGGTCATGCCTTCTGACCAGTTCCCCTCCGCAAGAACAGGGAACACACCATTGCCCCACCAGTTATGCAGAATTTCATGTGGATAAGAACTGTGCAGAATAAATGGGAAACGGATGATCCTCGATCCCATCAGCGTAAAAGAAGGCATGCCATAGCCGGTCTGCCGGGAGTTTTCAATCAGGGCAAACTTTTCATAGGGGTAAGGTCCAATCAAACGAGAATAGAAGTCAATATAGCCTTTCGCGGTTTCAAGATATTGCGAGGCCAGCCCGTCTTCTTCTTTCAGTAAAAATGCATGCAGGGTAAGTCCTTTATGGACAGTCTCATAAATATGAAATCTATTGCCGATCAAATATATTTCTTCAGAAGGGTGGGAAGACTTCCATGATACGATCCGCCCTCCCCCAGACATCTCATTCCTTAGCCCCTGGCTCACTGCCTGCCAGGGTTCAGGAAGAGAGACCTGCATCTCAAAAGTGATTCGGGAGAAGGGTCTCTTTGTCTGCGGATAAAAATAACTTTCTCCAGAAAAAAAGAAACCGCTGGAATCTGCTGAGTCCTCAGAGTCTAATGCTGGATCGTGAAGAACCCCCGAATATTTCAACGTCAATGTTTCAGGACAAGCGTCACTTTTAACAATCTCTATTTCATTTAGACCGAGCGTTGCAGAGGGTTTCATCTGCCAACCTACAGGAACCCGGTCTAATTCAAGGCCTGCATGAAGGTAAAAGGACTCACAACCTTTTGAGAAAGTTTTGAAATGAATCGTATCTTTGATTTTCGCAAAGCGGGTAGAAGGTTCCAGTTCTATTTCTAATTGATGATGAATTGGTTTCTCAGAAAATGACCAGCCAGTATCGGGGAATAAGACCCAGGCCAGCACGAGCAACAACCACCCCGGAATCTTCAAAATATATAAATTGGAATTATTCATCATCCCACGACAATATCCAGACCGCGCTGAATCTCACCCTCAATCGCCATACAAAACCAGGAAGATTATAAGAGATTTTATCGAAACGATTAAATTTCATAGCTTAATCTAGTTATGCCACTGAGCATCCTGCAAGTTAACAGGTAGCGCTTTATGCGATTCAAAAAAAACTCTTAGCGCTTCCAGTCCGCCATAATAATTACCCGATGCAAAAAAGCTTTCTCCAGGCCCATGATAACGGCGTGCAAACAAACTGAATCTCTGCGCCGTTCGAACCGCATAATCTTTTTCAAAAACTTCCTGCTCCTGACCTCGCATTTCGTTCACGATTGGAAACTGGTCCAGTCGGGGACGCAAGAGGTTCAAAAAACTTTCATCGGTTTCCCATTGTAACGGAGGTAGCAATGAAACAGAAGAAAACTCCAGCAAAGGAGAGTCATCGGTGATCTCACCCGCTTCTGCCAGAAAAGGAGATAAATGTTTGCCGTCGGTGATAAAAAAATCTGCAAAATCCAGAAAGGAATTCACTTTCATTTCTTTTGCCAACTGCTTTATTTGTGGATTATCCATCAAGGTCTCAAAATGATTTTTATCCAGCAGCATCGGCTTGCGACTGCCAACCAGCATGACAATCCGCGTGAGAAAACTATTCCACACTGAAAACTCAGGGAAAACCTTATCGAATGTATGCGTGATGGACCTTGCGTCTTCCGGCCCTACCAGATGCAAGGGCAGCCATTGCACCAACAAGCCGTCCTCTTTCAAGCGACTCAATGCCAGCTCATAAAATTCTTTGGAATATAGATTCACCACCCCTGCTTGCAGAGGTGACATGGGTTCCATGATGATGACATCGTAAGTGGATTTCGACCACTTCAAAAACGCTCTGCCGTCTTGAATAAACATTTTCGTGTTGGGACGGTTCAAGACATCATGGTTCCATTGAGAAAACCATTTGGAAAACTCCAGAACATTTTTATCAATTTCAACACCATGAACCTCCGCGCCCGGAAACAAAGAAGCCGTGCCAAGTGTATTGCCGGTGCCGAACCCGATCACCAGAACACGTTTAGGCGATGGGTGTAGCGCCATAGGCACAAACCCCATGGCCTGCATATATGTACTACCGGAAAACGCGCTCGACACGGTTGCAGTGCTGAACCCATCCAGATAAATTGTGCGTGCCCGACTCTGTTTATCTTCCACAACGCTGATCGTAGAATGTTCTCCCTCCTTGTAATCCAGGAGTTTTATCCGGTCTGCGGGAACATTCACTTCCAGACGAGCAAAGTTTCCCTGCCCGGCTTTTTGAGTTTCTATATTCGGCACCCAGTATTCCTTCCCCACTACCAGGACAAAAAACACCACACCCAGCATCATCACAGTTGTCGCAGGCTTGAATTCCCGGACTCTTGCCAGAACATAAATCCCAAACAATATCAATACCGCATAAATTCCATAAAGAGACAAACGGATTCCCCATAGCGGTATGAACACAAAAGGGGTCAGAATAGTCCCCAATACCGCGCCCACTGTATTGATGGAATAAGTGTTGCCAAGAATTTTTCCCACCCCCTCAAAACGATAAGAATAAATATGGCTGGCTAAAGGAAAAAGCAGGCCAAAACCAAAAGTGGGGAGAAACATCAGCGCAAAGGCAAACAAGGACCGGATCAAAATGATTTTCTCAGGAGAGCTATCCAAACTATAAAAATATTGATCTGCCAGTGAGGTCCATTCCGTCAGGTTTGCAAGTATGGGAAGAATAGCAATGCAAAAAACACCAATGGCTATCTCGATACCGACAAACTTGAGCACTCGGTGGGACTGCCCTAAAAGTTTATTGGCTGTCAGACTGCCCAACGCGATCCCCAACAAAAATGTAGCCAGGATGAGCGCAAACGAATACAGAGTGCTTCCCATTGGAAAAACAAGAATACGTGTCCATAAAATCTCACTGGACAATGAAGCCATCCCCGAATAGGCAAACATGGCAAAAACTAAAATCCCGATAGCAGGCGAGACTTCAGTGTCTTGTTGTTTTTTACGTTTCTTGGTTTCAGCCTTAACGGGACAAGATTCCTCAGCATAAAAAATTCGTGCCTTGCCATAGCACAACATAAAAACCACCACATTGAGTGCAATCGCAAACCAGGTTGCTCCCTGAACGCCCCAAACACGAATGGCATAAAACTGGGTGAACAAACACCCAAAAACCGCACCGAAAGTATTGACGCCATATAATACTGAAACCTGGGTGAAAACCTTTTCCGTCTGATTACCAGTCGCCCAGCAACCTACTAATGGTAAGGTAGCCCCCATCAATAACGTCGCTGGAAACATCAAGAGCGTGCTCAGGAAAAATTCCAGCAGGTGCACGGTCAATCCGACCTGCCCACTTGCAGGCAAAATCAGAGGGTACAGTTTTTCCAATAGACTCAATCCAAAAGGAAAACACAGGGCATAAAGCCCGATCAAACACTCCAGCAGCCCATAAACTCGGATGAGTTTTTCAGGTTCCACCTTGATGAAACCACGAGCCAGTAACCGCCCCATGGTCCAGGCTCCTCCTGCAAGCCCCATCATGAACGCACACAATACTGCACTCAACGCATACAAACTGGCCCCGAAAACCAGAGTTAAGTGGCGAAACCATATCAACTCATAAACCAGGCTGGCAGCCCCAGAAGCAAAAAGGCAGGCGTAGGCAACCCATGAAACTCTGAATGGAGGGTAAGTCGTCATAATATGGAGGGATTTTCCCACAGCCTCATCGATCCGTCAATTTAACGATCAAGTATTGCAACATGATTTCATGAGTGTTATCCTCCAAAAAATCCCCGCCCCACTAGCGTGGGAGGCAACTGATCTATCTTTTTCTCTGGCAAGTTAATAGCTTTGCCAGCCCAATGAGCTATTGCCTTGTTCCAATTAACCTTTTACCCATTTAACGAAATCATGAAAAACAGATTCTGCCTACCAGCTCTCATTGCTCTATCCATTTTCACCTTTCCAGTCGCAGGAAAAGTCTCAGCACAATCTTCTGTTCAACCCTTGAAAATTCCTGAGGTTGTGGCAAAAGTTAACGGTGTGGACATTCAATCAAAATATATTGAGTTCAGGCTGAATCAGATTTTAAAAAATGTCAAAAGGCCATTGACCTTGCGAGAAAGAACCAGTGTTGTGAAAGACCTGATAGAGAAAGAAATTGTACGAGAACTGGTCAACCAGCAGGGTGAAAAAAAGAATTTGGAGGTAGACTCTGACTTGATCGAAAAAGAGATGGCGGCTCTTCGCAAGCCTTATAAAAGCGATGAAGAATTTGAAAAAGCCCTGAGCGCAAGAAAAATCACTCTGGATGATCTTAAACACTCCATGAAGGTTGATATCAGTGCCCGGCAATTACTGAACGATCAAATCAAGGGTAAAATCACCATTGCAGACCCCGATGTCAAAAAATACTATGATGACAACAAACAAAAGTTTGTCCGCCCAGAGTCTTTCAGGACTCGCCATATTCTCGCAGCAATCTTCCCTCCTGACTTGTTGAAGTCCACCCCAGTCGCTGAACTACAAAACAGAAGAGAAGAACTTAGGAAAAAGGCAGAAGAAAGAATAGGCGCAATTATTAAAGAACTTGAGAATGGCGCAAACTTCGAAGAGCTGGCAAAGACAAAATCAGATGACGAAGCCAGCCGGGAAAACGGTGGTGATCTGGATGTGATTTATAAAGGAGTTTTCGATCCTTCTTTTGATGAAGCCGTTTCAAAGTTAAACCCTGGCGAAATCACAGGGAAAGTAGAAACCCGATTCGGATTCCACGTCATCAAGCTCATTGAAAAACGCCCTTCAGAACAAGCGCCTTTCGATGAACTGGAGCCGGCGATCCAAAAACATCTGTTTATGGAAGAAGCCAAAAAGGTGGTAGAAGTTTATATCGACAAGCTGAGAAAACAAGCGAAGATCGAAACCTTTTTCAACTAGCTAACAAGTAGCAGTTTTTCAGGTCATCCAGCTCAATTGGTCTTTTGAGCCGAGCTGAATAATCACAAGTTCAATAACGAAATTGCAGGAGGCCCCACGCCTAGTGGCGGAATTCTTTTAGATGGTTGAGCACTTGACCGAGGAGTTCTGCGGGGAAGTATTTTCCTGAAAGGTTTTTTCGTGCTATGGCACCCGCTTCCTGAAACCTCGCCCTTTCTTTTGCCTCAGGAAGCGCAACCCATTTCACATCATTTTTTTCTAACACTTTATGAGCTTTCAGGTTGTCCTTCTGGATGAGCTCAGCCAGTTCCTGCAAGCACTCGTCCCCGATTTTTTTCACTGCATCCTGATAGGATTGGGGAAGCTTGTCGAATTTCTTTTTAGAAATTAAAACCCTGCCTGTCGCGTAGCCCATTCGTAGTCGAGTAACATGTTTAACCTTGGTGAACCACTGCAAAGCCAGAGCCCCCTGTGTAGATGAATAAACTGTATTCACCATACCCGTTTGCAAAGAGAGCAGAACATCTGTTATCGAAAGAGGAATCGGCTGAACATCCAGTCCTTTATAAACCTGTTCCACGAGCGGGTCCCCCTCCCACATCCAGGGTTTGGACTGACGCAGGTCATCCACTGAATGAATGGGTTGTTGAGAGAAAAAGTGCACCCACCCAACTGGAACCCAACCTAACAACACATAACCTTTCTCTTCATACAGGCCTTTAAAATGG
>JAJDBI010000305.1 GCA_029261435.1 Nitrospinaceae bacterium | reverse complement strand
CTCCACAAGACCGGTTCGTAGATGGCAGCACCTGTACTCGACGGACTCCAACGTGCACCGGGTCCCAAGCGGCCCAACAAGAGTGCGAATGGAAGCGTGGCGAGGGTGGCTCGCGTCGTACCCGGACGAATCGACTCGGATCGCAGACCACAGACTCGCAGCACGGGCGCTGGGATCCAGCGGGACCGGAAGCACCGGACCACCAAGCTGGTCCTCAAAGCCCTTGCGATTTCTTCTGGACGGAAGAGGCCTTCTCATGGAAGGGGCGGGGTTTATCCCAACAGTGTTCGGCGCGCCGCTTGCACGTCGTTGACATGGGCCACGGCGACCCTGGCGCCACTGCGAGAGGCATGGGCCCCGAGTCCGGGCGAGTTGCCCATGGCCCACGCAAGCGAGGGCAGTGATTCCCTCGACAGCTTCGCGCTCGGATCCGGCGCGGTTGAGCTGCCCAGCCGTGCGGAGCGTGCCCACCCGCGCGGAAGGCCCCTCCGCGCGCAAAGCAGCAAGGCCGCGGCCATGGAAGGAGGGGGCCACTGATTCCCTTCGTCGCAAGAGGCTGGGGAAGGCGCAACGTCGCCCGCTCTTGGTGTCTGTGGGCGCAGGCCCGCGAAGCGCTCTCCTGCGGTGAAGGCGGTCTCGCCGGCGAAGCCCCTGGGCGCACCCGCCGACGCAGACGGCCCTTGGTGACTCCGGCGACGAGGGACGCAGCCGCCCAGCTCAGCCGGCTAGGCTCCGCCCTCCGTTTGCCCGCAGCGCGGCCGCGACCAAGTCGCTCGCCGTCCACGCCGTGTCGCGACCGTCAGCGAGCGCGAGTTCGAGGTCGCGCTTTGCCTCGCGCGGCTTCAGCCCCAAGGCGCACAGCGCCAGGTTCGCGTCTCGAACAGGATCCCGCGCAGGCCGCACCGGCTTGGCGCTCTGCTCTGGCTGGCCCGCCGCGGCCGAAGCTGTCTCATATGCGACGCCGGCTTCGCTTTGGCTTGCGCCGGGCTGAACTGCGCTGCCCGAGGCCGACGCGGACGCTGTCTCATATGCGACACCCCTCGTCCGACCGGGCTCGCCCAGCGGAGTCCCGTCCAGGAGCACAAAGCGAAAGTCCGGCGCAGAGCCCTCGATCCGCAGCAGGCCCTCGTGGCGCATGACGTGGTGAGCTCGGCAAAGCATGAGCATATGCCGCGGGTCGTGCCCCTCCCGCCAGCCTCCCTCGTGGTGGCAATCGAGCGCGGCCATGGCCTTGCACCCGGGCACCTGACAGCGCCCCTTGTCTCGGTCGTTGACCGTGCGCCACACGGCCGCGGGGATCGTCCGCTTCACCTCTCCCGTCCCCTCGCGCAGATCGTGGACCTCGCCGTCACAGCGCGCGACCTCCAGCGCGGACGGGCTCGCGGAGACCGGACCCTCGCGCGTCTCGGCCGTCGCCTTCCCGCACGTGCTGCACTCGGAAATCACCAAGCGCAGCTTGGGCGCCTGACCCTGGGCGCCCGAGGCGCCGCGCAGCATGAGCTGCAGGGCGACGTCGCCGTCGGGCAGGACGCCGAGCTCCCGGCGCGCCCCCGCGAGGAGTTGATCGTAGAGGGCGGCCTCCTGGAGCGACAGCGAGAGGATCCGCCGCGCGCGCGCGGGCTCGCCCTTCCGGTCAGCGCGCAGCGCCTCGGCCGTCAGGGCTCTGGACTTCTCCAGCCAGGCCGCCTCGGTCTCTGGGGTCGCGACCTTGACCACCTCTCTGGCCTTCGTCCAAGGCAGCTCACCTCGGTCGAAGGCCGCGCGGGTCTTGGGAAGGGTCAGGGACTCCTCGGAGATCCCGATCAGCTCGCTGACCTTGCTGCGCCCGTATCGGTGCTCGTCCCAGGCATAGGCGTAGACGTTGGTGTAGCCGAGGTAGCGGTGCAGGCCTTCGCGCTTGATCGCAGCGAAGGTGTGCGCGATCTGTGCGAGGTTCTGGTTCCTGGCCTTGAAGAGCGCGCGCAGCGCGGCGTGGACGGCCCGAGCGCGCTCGAGGAGCTGAGACGGCTGAGCCGAGGCCATGGACTGGACGGGGGGACGAGACGGTCCGGGCACAGAACCCTCCTAAGGGAAGGCGCGAGCGACGCGCGGGTGACGCGGCTGGACTCAAGCCAGAGCGAGTCCACGAGCCCCCAACTTACCAGCCGCCACCGACGCCCAGACGCCACGAAAGCCATATGGCGTAAGGCCTGCAGCTTGGGTGGCCACTGTCAGGCGTGCGACTCGCGCACCCGATCCGAGGTCCAGCGCCACGATCGATACCGTACATGCACGCGCGTCCGCGGACGTCGGCCCGTGGTCTCGCCTTGCAGGTTATGCCGCGTCTTCGTGAGCCCTGAGCTTCCTGGCACCGGCGACCACGTCTTCGGCGTCCGCGAGCCCCATGAGGTGGAAGCAGATCGCTTCGTAGGTTCGTAGCGTCGGCTTCTTCCCCAGCCAGAGGCTGACGAGCAAGCAGGCGATCAAGGCCGAGTAGAGCTGCAGCGCCATGCCGCCCTCGGACTCGGCGAGCAGCTTCTTGCAGCCGAGCGTGCATTTCAGCCAGCGAAAGAAGATCTCGATCTTCCACCGAGAGCTGTAGAGCAGCGCGACGAGGTCAGCGGGAATATCCAGGCGATCCGTCACGAGGACGATCGTCTCGCGCACCGGACGCTCTCCACGCATTCGCTTGCTCGGCTCCTCGACCTTCTCGATCTCGACCAGGCGCACGCTTTGCTTCAGCCCTTTGCTGGCGCGCGAGCTCCCCAGCTTGACCACGACGTCGCGAACGACGCGCGCGTCTCGATCGGCCTTCTTGAGCGGTCGCTCCTCCAGGATTTCATGACTCCAGCCGCTTGGGAGGCGGCAGACGAAGTGCGATTTCGCGTCGATCACTGCCTGGAAGAGGTCGAAGCTCGCGTATCCGCTGTCCGTCACATACAGGCGCCGCGGCTCGAGGACGTTCTTGAAGACGGCTCGCTCGCTGCCATTCGCCGCGGTGACGTCGAGCTTGGAGGGGGCACCCCTCAAAACCTCGAACTGGACGTGCGCCTTCGCTGCGCGCGTGCCGTCGTTGAGCCAGAGCGCCCAGGCGACGCGCGGGAGGGCCTTGAACAGCGTCCCGTCGGCGACGGTCACCACCTCCTTGAGCTGCTTTAGGCGAGCGTCACCCTTGTTGGCGGGTAAGCGCTCGAGCAGCTCCGTGAGGATCGCGCCCAGCTCCTCGGGGTCGAACACATGTTGAGCGGCTGAGAGGGAGCCGAGGCTCGAGCGGGGTATGCCGAGCTTCTTGCGGACCTTTGGGAACTCCGTCGAAGCCTGCAGGCCGCGCAGGGACGTGAGGACTGGATTGAAGAAGTAGAAGAGCAGCAGCGTGACGTAGTGGTCGAAATGGAGGTCTCGGTTTGGGTTCCCCTCGTCACGAAGCGCGGCGAGTAAGTCGCTCATGGGTGCGAGCAGCTTGAAGCCTTCGAGCTCCTTCTCCTCGAGCTTCTTCTTCTTCGCCTGCTTGCGTTTCCACCGACTCTCCATGTCCACTCGCCACACACAACGCGTGCCAGTCGAGATTCTCTGCGGAAAGTCTGGCGCCGTGGGCGCTACGGAACGGGACGGCCCGGGGGTCGTCTCATACGTGATGCGCTTCTGGCGCTCGAATGGCTCGAAGCCCGCTGTGCGCTGCTGGCGTCCGCTCGTGACGAAGCGTCCCTCCTCGAGGATCTGCGCGGTGGAATCTCCGCGGCTGTCTCACATGCGACAGCGAACGCGCGCCGGTGCTTCGCCTGTGAAGCCCGCCCTCGCCGCAGGAGAGCGCTTCGCGGGCATGCGCCTTCAGGCGCCAAGAGCGGGCGGCGTCGCGCATTCCCCAGCCTCCGGCGCCGAAGGAGGTCTGTGACCCCTCCTTCCATGACCGCGGTCTAGCCGCTTCGCGCGTGGAGGGGGCCCTCGCGCGGGTGCGCACGCCTTCGCGCGGTAGGGCCGCTCTTGGGCAGCGAACCTTCGTGAGGGCAAGACCGACCGCCCGTCCCACCAGCGATCGGCCGTCGGAGGCCGCCCAGGCTCAGGCGGCTGGTTCGTCCGCCTCGCTCTGGTCGCTCTGCGCCCTGGCTCCGCGCCGTGTCTTCGGCGTCCCCGCAATCGGCGCGCCGAACACTGTTGGGTTTATCCCCGCCCGTTACTGGAACAGGGGCGTTCGTCGGGTGGGTCACTCTTCTGTAGGGGCGGGGTTTATCCCCGCCCGTTCCTGGAACAGGGGCGTTCGTCGGGTGGGCCGCTCGAGACTGCAGCGTCCGGGTGTGGCCGGGCGGGGGTAACGCCCCGCCCAGCAAAGGGATACCTCCCCCTCCGCCCTTTCTCAAAAAAAGGGCG
>JAJDBI010000304.1 GCA_029261435.1 Nitrospinaceae bacterium | reverse complement strand
AAATATTGAAAGAACGTGATATGTTAAAAGAGCGAAAAGTAAGGGAAAGGAAAGAAACGGCGATTCTGGATGAAGTGGCTTCTAATCTCTGGATGAGAAAAAATTAAGGGACCTATGATGAAGTTTAAAACAATTTTTATTGTTCTGGTTGTTGCAGCTATTATTCCAAGGTTTTACCCTTCTGGGATTTTAGGGTCCGGCACGGCTTATGCCCAGGTTAAGCAGATCGATGAACAGGCGGGCAAGGTTCGGGGAGAGGGCAAAACATTGCCTATAGAGGAGCAGGAGAAAGAGAAGATCGAATTACCGGGTCAGGTGCCTGCGGTCAACCCTGAAACATTCAGGATGATAGAAACCATAGAAAATAAAAACCGCGAACTTAAAAAACGGGAAGAAGCATTACGCGTCAAGGAAGTTCGCTTGGAGGCATTGGAAGCCAAAGTTCGAAAAGACCTGGAAAAAATTGAGAAAAGTATTTCCGCATCAAAAGAGCAAATGGGAGTTCAAGACGAGACGACCAAGGAGAATGTGGAGGCTTTAATCAAAGTGTATTCCAGTATGAAACCGGAAGAAGCGGCCAATCTAGTTGAAGCCATCGATGAAGACCTCGCTTTGAAAATTGTTTCTGGAATGAAAAGTAAAATTGCAGGGCAGGTTTTAAGCAAGTTGGATGTTAAAGTAGCCAAACGAATCAGTGAGAAATTAGCCGGCAAGAGAGAAAAACCCACAGGCAACTAGTGGCTTGACGAGAAACCGTTTTCGCACTCGTCTAGCTCTTCAGGTTCTGAGATGTTTCAAGTGTCTCAGGACTGGTCATGCCAAAAGATATGATCATCTTCAAACCTTCTTCCACAGACATCTCCATAGGAGTGGCGTCCTTCTCCGGGATCATGAACAGGAACCCTGTAGTGGGATTGGGTGAGGTGGGGACAAATACATTCAACATTTTTTCGCCTGCAGCGTCTTCAATGCCTTCTGGTGTGTCGCAGCATACAATCCCCAGAGTTTTCAGTGGCTCGCGTGGGTAGGTGATGAGAACCATTTTCTGAAAACTGGCAGTTTCGGTCAGGGAGAGTGTGTCCACAACCTTTTTGATACTTGTATAAATAACTCGAACCACCGGAATTTTGTGGAGGAAATTTTCTCCCATGACCACAATCTTCTTTCCGATAAAGTTTGTTCCGAATAGTCCCACCCCAATAATAAACAGAACGAGCAGGAGGAATCCCATGCCGGGGATATTCGACTCTTCCATCAGATGCAGGCCTTGAGGACCAAAAACTCCCTTGATCACTGGTGCCATAGCTCTGTCCACGCGAGTGATGACAAAGGACAGGATCATATAGGTCAGACCTGCCGGAATAGTCACGAGTAAACCGGCGATCAGGTTTTTTTTGAATGCTTTTTTAAACATTTAAATTTTCCAGTGCCCCGATTCTCCGTTATCTCAGGGTCTTAATATGTTTTTTGACTTGAACAGATAGTGTTGGATGACTGGCTGAAGCCAATTCGATAAAGTTTTGGTAAAAATGAATTGCGGATTTAATATTTCCTTCCCCTTCGTATACTACCGCAAGATTATAGTGGGTTCCTGCATGAGCCGGGTTGATTGCGAGAGCCTGATTTAAAACTGTTTTGGCTCGCTCCAACTGGCCGGTACGTTTATAGGCTACGGCCAGGTTGTTCAATGCCTCCAAATTCTCAGGATCAATTGAAGTCGCTTTCTGATAATTTCGAATGGCTCCCGGGAAATCTTTTTTTGCGTAGTATACCACGCCAATATTGTTATAAGGTTTTGCGTACTCAGGGTTCAAATCAATGGCTTTGAGAAACTCTTCGATGGCCTGGTCGTATTGGCGCAATTCTTTATAGATAACCCCTATATTGTTGTAAATATCGGGGTTATTGGCGTTGAGCTTTGCTGCTTTGGAGTAATTTTTTAAAGCCTTATCCCAATTTCGAGACTGTTGATAAAAAATTGCTCGATTGAAATAATGGTCGCTGCCTTTCGTGATATCCGGTCCCGGTCTTTTTGGAGGTGAGAATTTGTCAACTTTGGGAATAGAAGCCCTGGGCAAAGTTTCTGGAACTTTTACTGAATCGGCACGTTTGATTTTCATTGAAGGCTTTGTTTCAGCCTTTGCTTTTTCTTCGGAGTCCATCAATTCGGAGTCCATTGCTGTAGTTTCTTCTTGAGTCGGTACCTGAACTATGATTTCTTCTGGTTCCTTTTTAGGCGCAGGCACCGGCTTGGGGCCAAACACTTCCGCTTCATCTTCTGGAACCGTGACTTCTGACATTCCAGGTTCAATCACTGGAATATTGTCAGGTTCCTTTGCGGGAAGTGCACTTGGAGTGGTAGGTGAGGCTGGGGGAACTGGAGGTGCTGATCGGCTTGGTGCCGGCTTTGGAGCAGATTTAACGGGAGGGGCCTTTGCAACTACCTGTGGTTTTACTGGTTGTGGATTTCTATTGGATCCAAAAGGGTTTGCCAGTAGTAAATAGGCCAAAGTAGTAGCAGGTATAACAATGAGGAATACGAATCGCTTTACTTCCTTGGGATCAAATTTGGGTTTGGATTTGGAGCCCAGATTTTTGAGAAGATTGATTCCTGGTGCGACGTTGAGGGATTTTTCTTTAATGGCCTTCTTAAGGCTGTCTGCAATCAGGCTCAAGAGATGCCCCTCTCAACCGGTGGTGGATACGGATAATAGTATGGGGTTCCGACCTGAAAATTTCAACGCTTTCAAGTTCACTTTCGCGGAGTTAAGATCTTTAAACGGACCCACATAAACAATATACCAGTATTGTCCGGCCGAAACCGCTTTTTTCCAGAACGCGTCAAACCCTCCGGTGATTAATTTTTCCACACGTTCATCTGCTTCGGATTGGGTTTTTAGTGAATAAACCTGAATGCGATAGTTTCCACCTTGCTTGGCCTTCGGAATGCCACTCTTAGACGTTTCTTGAGTCTTGGGGGTGGGTGACGCAAAAACAGGTTGAGCTATGATGGGTTCTTCTTGCTTCAAGGGTGGTTCTGGTATTGCTGGAGTCTGGGGTGGTGTTTTCAAAATCTCTGTTTTATTTTGTTCCGGTTCGGGTGCCAAAGGTTCTGGCACAGCGGGTCTCTTCATTTCTTTTGGAGTTACTTTAGAGACAGCGTCGAAGCTTGCTTTGCGAAATACTTTGTCTGTCAACTGAGTGAAGTTTATTTGTCCCGGTTCCATTTTAGAGAGGATGAAGAATGTCAACCCGGCAATGAAAAATAGCAGGGAAGCCACTAGTGGTAGCTGTGTTTGCAGAAAACGCTTTAAAAAATAGTTTTTATTCTCTTCACCCAGAAGGCTTTTAATAGCTTCCCGCACATACTGTTTATCAACTTCATCGACTTGGGCATTATATCCTGCAAGTAAAGCCCGGTCACAAACCAGGTTTATCAGACGAGGGTAGCCTTTCGAATATTTGAAAATCTCATTCAGGGCTGATTTGGTAAAATTGACCTGGGAAGCTGCGCCAGCAACTAGAATTCTATGGGCAATATAGTTATTGGCCTCTTCCTGAGTCAGGGGAGAAATTTTATAACGAATCGAAATTCTTTGGTTCAATTGCTTTAAGGCAGGGAGCTTCAGTTTTTCGTTCAGTTCAAGTTGCCCCACGAAAATGATCTGCAGGAGCTTTTCCTTTTCTGTCTCAAGATTGGAAAGAATGCGAAGTTGTTCCATAACATCCAGAGACAGGTTCTGTGCTTCATCGACAATCACTACTGTGGATTTCCCCTGTTCGTGCTGATCGAGAAGAAACGCATTCAAGGCATCGATCAATTCAATTTTGGAAGCATTGTTAATCCAAACGAGATCGTTCTGCTGTAAATCTTCATAAGAAGGAGGTTCCAGTTCGATGGTGATTTCCTCACCGGTGGAGCTATCTTCAATCATCCCGACAGGTTGTCTTGAATGGAGAGATTTGATGCGCAGATCGTGTACAACATTTCTCAACAGGTCCATATCAGAAAGCATGGGATTCAGAATGAGGGCGACTTCGACATTTTCATCAAGTCTGTCCAACAAGCAACGGCATAACGTAGTTTTTCCGGTTCCGACATCACCGGCGATGACCATAAAGCCTTCCCGTTGCTTGATGCCATAGAGCATATGATCGAGGGCTCCCTGATACTGCTTGCTCAGGTAAAGGAACTTGGGGTCCGGCGTTAGGCTGAACGGTTTTTCCTTAAACCGGTAAAAATTTTCGTACATTAAGCCTTACCTTTTGAAGGTTGGGTTTGCAAACTGGTCATTATTGATGTTATAGCCCAAATTTCTGAGTCGGTTGCTTTCAGCGTTGAATTTTGTGTCAACGGCTTGTCCTGCCATAATTTCGGGCGTCAGCATGATAACCAGTTCAGTTTTTGATTCGGTTTCATTGTTCCAGTGAAACAGGTCTCCGATATAAGGGATGGCCCCCAAAAGAGGAACTGAATCGTCATCCACCACTTTTTTGGTTTTCATCAATCCACCGATGAC
>JAJDBI010000303.1 GCA_029261435.1 Nitrospinaceae bacterium | reverse complement strand
CAGTGCTTCCGATACCGGCAAGTCTCGCCCATCCTGCATGCGCCCTTGTTCATAAAGCCCATGTCCTGTCTCATGAATGACGGCATACAATGATTCGACAAAATTATCTTTGCGATAGCGCGTGGTGATGCGTACATCCGTAGGGTGACTGCCACCGCAAAAAGGATGTACAGACACATCCATCCTGCCCTTATCAAACTGAAAACCCATTTCTTCACTTATTTTGCGTCCCAGGGCTTCCTGACTATCAATTGGAAACTGACCAGCCAGTATAGTAGTGTCCGGTTGATAGTCCGATTCCTGGATAGACTTGATCAATGGAATCAGTTCAGCTTTAAGTCGATCAAACACCGGAGTGATTTCTTTTTGTGTAGTGCCTCTTTCATAAATATCAATATTTGCATCATAAGCCTGCATCTCAGGAGAAACATAACCTGCCCACTGTATTTTCAAATCTATCAGACGTTTTAAAACTGGAGCAAAATCAGAAAACTTATTTTCAGCGCGGGCTTGCACCCAAACTTGATGAGCTCGGGAAGACAGTTCGGCCAATTCAGTCACCAATGACTTGGGAATACGGGTCGCCATATCAAACTCCCGGCGAGCTTCGACAATATTGCACCATTCAAAAGTGGTGAATCCATTTTCATTATCCCGCGGGATACGATCCAACAGTTTTCCCATTTCAGGGTGAGTCGTCTTTTCATGCAGGACTCCGGCAAGGGCTCCGAGCTGCTGTGCTCTGGATTCTGCAGCTCCTGTCGGCATGATGACCTCCTGATCCCAATGCAGGATACCCATAACTCCGCCCAGCCTATTACTTTCCTGTAACTTCTCGACAAGTAAAAGGTAATCTTCTTTAAACGCTTCATTCATACTGTTTATTGCCTCTGGTTTAGATCGATCATAAAAAATAAAAACTAATAATGGTCCCAGGTTATTTAGTGCTTTGATCCCGGACAATACGTACCTTGCCAGAATCCATGATCAAGACCCGTTCACCAGGTTTAAGTTCTTCATCGTTGACTTGTACGACCGCATAAGCCTCCCCTTCATCCGGCTGGATGATGAACTCCGATGCATCGCTACTCGTTATAACATCTTCAGTGGCATGGCCAACCACCCCTCCTATAACGGCCCCCCCCAGAGCACCCAGTGCACGAGTCGCTGTGTTTCCACCCAGGGTAGAACCTGCAAGCCCTCCAGCAGTTGCTCCTGCTGCGGCTCCGGCCCCTGATTCAGTTCCCTTTATCTCCACATCCCTTACTGAAACAACAACGCCCTTTTTAAAATATTGCGGTGAGCCCATTTCATTACGGTTATAGGTTGAACCTGAATGCAGAGAACAACCAAAAAAACCAGGGAGGATAATCATTAAAAGTAAAACTGTTATTTTTTTATACATGGCACACTCCATAAAAAGTTCTCTGGTATAATCAGAATAGTCTAGCAAAGCATCTTGAGCGAAGTTTATTTATGAATTAACACTGATTTGGATTTATCATAGCTTTCTCATTAATACTATCAAACCCTGAGGTCCATATGGAACCCGATAAAGAGACTCCCGAAACTGTACAGGCCAGACTTGATATTTTACGGAAAGGCATTGTCAGTGAAGAAAATTCTGTCAATTATTATCAAACTCTGATTGAGAAAACTCCCGAAGATACAGACGCTAATATCGGGGTTCGAAGAATGTATTCTGACTTGATGTTTGAGGAAAAAAAACATGTCGAACGTTTCCGCGAACTCATTAGCGAATGGGAACAACGACTGAAAGAGTTCTAGAATTGCCCAATTCTATCCTTAGCAATACATACACCCTCTTATAAATAATCTCTTCAGACCTATTTGACCTGATTTTTACCATTCAGCTTGATTCCTGTAAATTGTCCTAATAGTCTTCATTACTATCCATAGTTGACAATACAAAGGGGTTATCTTATTATTGATAACAATTCTCATTATTATTTCAGAACTACAGTCCTCAATCACATAATATTGCATTAATAACAATTCGAATAATTTACCCATCATGCTACCTGCAAAATCCAAAATGACTCAAAAATCCAGTTTGCCAAAAATCCTAGTTATTTTCGTTTTATTTTTGAGTCAGAATATCTGGACGCCAAGCCTGGCTCAAGCGATCAATCAGGAGACAATTGATAGAACTAAGAAGATTGTCATGATGCTGAATATCGCCGCCAAGGAATTTGAAGAAGGTGTGGTGGATGGCAAAATTGTTGTGGCACCTGAATATGAAGAAAGCAAAGTATTTCTGCAACAGGCAATTGAGAGGTTTGAGAGAGTATCCACAAAAATAAAGGAATCGGGTCAAGCAGAGTCTCTCAAGGAGCGGTTGCAGAGTTTAATGGATAAGGTCAACGAAAAGGTGGACTCGCAAAAAATATGGGAAGAAGTCAACAGTATCAATACTGAACTTTTGGCAACATTCAATATTCGCATTTACAAAACACCTATAACTCCAGTGTCACTGACAAATGGAAAAAAGATATATGAAAATAACTGTTCAGTTTGCCACGGGATTAAAGGTGATGGTGATGGCCCTCTGGCTGTTCACTTTGAACCCTCCCCTGCCATTTTATCAAATCCAAAGCTGACAGGAGACGCAAACACAACTGCTTATGACAATTTCGAGGTGATTACTGTAGGGATTGCCAACACCGCCATGATCGGTTGGACAGCGGTACTTTCAGATCAGCAGATTTGGGATGTCACCTATTATCTCAGGACCTTTTCAAACGCAGACTTAAAACTCCCTCCCGTAAACCTTGAGTTGGCCGCTATCGAATCATCCGCAGATATCAACAAGGATATTACTGATCAGGTCGTTGAAGAGGTCGGAAGACTTCTTGAGAAAAGTTTGAATATTTATAAAGCAGGCCAGGTTGATGACGCCGCCGAATTGGCATTTGACGCTTATCTGGCCTATGAAAAAATTGAGTCCAACCTCATTACCAAAGATAAGGAACTTGGTGTAAGTCTTGAGTCAACTTTTAGTCGTTATCGAGGAGAAATCAAGCGTAATGCACCTTTGGAGGAAGTAGAAGCCCTTTCTAGGGAAATCAACCTGAAGCTTGCAAAAGGATTGGAGCTACTTAAAGCTGAAGTCGGTTTTACCGGAATGTTCTTTCAATCATTCTCCATTATCGTTCGCGAAGGCTTTGAGGCCATTCTCATCATCGCTGCATTGATTGCATTTTTGGTTAAATCTCGTAATCAGAGCCGGGTGAAATCCATTCATATTGGCGTTGTTGTTGGCATTCTTGCCAGTTTTGCGACGGCATATATAGTTCATGAAATCTTACATCTAAGCATGGCCAGCCAGGAACTCCTTGAAGGCTGGATTATGCTGATTGCTGTTGCCGTATTATTCTCGGTCAGCTATTGGCTGGTTTCTAAAATAGATAACAAGAGGTGGCAGGAATATATAAACAAACAAATGCGTGGAGCAGTATCCAAGGGGAACACTTTTACTCTTGGTGCAGTGGCTTTTATATCTGTCTACCGCGAAGGATTCGAAACTGTTCTTTTTTATAAAGCACTTTATTTGTATTCAGGCGATGCGAACGAAGGAATCTTGCCCGGATTTCTCGCAGGTTGTGTGGTTTTGGCAGGTGTATTTTATTTGGTCAATACTTTGGGCATGAGAATTCCCATCAAGTGGTTTTTTGGTTTCACCAGTGTACTTTTGTATTACATGGCATTCACTTTCATGGGAAAAGGATTGCATGAACTACAAATGGGTGAGCAGCTTTCCATGACTGCGGCAAATTTCTTACCCTCCATTTCATGGCTTGGCATGTATCCCACCTGGGAGACATTCATTGGGCAGGCCGTGTTGTTTGGGGCATTTGTTTTCGCCCTGCTTTACACTTTTATTATCAAGGCTGAGCTGGGCGCAACTCAGTTGCAAGAAGAAACCTCTCAACTACAAAGCAATATCACACAAGTGCACGACCTTGTAGAACATATTTCCCATCATGCCAAGCGCTGTGAAGTATTTCTGAAGGATACCCCTGATCAGGATTTGCAAGAACTCTCAGGTCATTTGAAAGAAATAGATATCAAAATTCACGAGTTGGTCGGGCATGTGAAGCATGTTGAGAATCAATTACAGGATGAATATGAGAAGCTTGCCCAAAAAGGTTTTGAAGACAAACGAAAGTAGGCTCTTTCTTTTAGCGAAGAACTAGACAAACGGGGAGCATTGGATAAAAAGTAATTGAGCAAACTGGCGGACTGCTTAAAACTTTCGGGGAAATATTCCGGCTAATGAATGTACCGCTTTTCTTTACCCGAGGTATGGGGTGAAAGGGATTGATCTCGGTTGATCATATCCATTTTCTTATACTCTTCCCAGTTATCTCTAAATAAGTTAAAGCCTACATAATCCAGTGCCTGCATGACTTCAAGCTCAGAAACCTTACCCTCGCCACCATCCATTTCACGGATTACATCCTCTAACTGTTCGCATAGACTGGCAAACCGCTCTTCATCTTCAAACATCATAAAATCTTTCATAAAGTCAAAGGTCATACCCTTCTTCTCCCTTTAAATGGAGTGGTTCGCAACTTCTGTCACGGTTATTTTAGAATAAAACTGGTTCACAGCAAACATAAATTCTTCGATTTCTTTTTGTATCACAGAAACCTCCCCGTTGGCCATACGACTTGAAGAAAATATTGATCCTCCCAGTGCCACAGCTGAAGCCCCTGCAGAAAAGTAATCAGGGATATTTTTTGGGCTGATTCCACCGACAGCCATCATTTTAATCTGATCAAAGGGACCTTTAAGAAGCTTAATATAATCCGGGCCCATCTGGGAAGCAGGAAAGACTTTGACCATTGTCGCCCCAGAGTTCCATGCCTTCTCAATTTCTGTAGGAGTCAAAGCACCGGGGAAAAAGGCCGTATTGTTCTTGATGCAACACTCAGCGACTTGTTCATTCAGATTGGGGGCTACAATAAATTGTGCTCCATTATCGATAGCCTGCTGGGTAGGTTCTGCAGATAAAACTGTTCCAGCCCCTATGCAAAAATCAGGAAAAAGTTCGACAGCTCTCTTGATCAGGAGAAATGCTCCGGGAGTATTTAAAGTGATTTCGAGAAAACGGAGCCCGCCTGCATATGCCGCTTCCAACACACCAGGAAGCGAATCTTCGTCAATACCCCGTATGATGCCCATAACGGGTTCCTTCTCAAAGAGAGCTAAATCGAATCCTGCCATGAGGGATCTAGACGTTGGCTTCTGTAGTCAGTTTGTTATAAAAGTCCAAATACTCATCTTTCTGATCCGAACCTCTAAGTTTCATTGCCGCACGGGGATGCAAGTCCAGAATACCGGTGATCACGTAGGGAATTGTGTAGCCCCATTCAACGTTCTCACGTAATTCCACAAAATCACTCTGCAACACTTCCAGAATAGGTCGAATGTCAAACTTTGGGTTTTTCAAAAAACCCAGCAACAATTCCAGAGGACAGTTTCCCGCAGCTCTACCAATGCCCCAAATAGTTCCATCCAAATAATTAATATTCTGGATGATGGATTCAATGGTATTGGCAAAAGCCAATTGCTGATTGTTATGTGCATGAATACCCAATTCACGGGTTGGAAGCGCAGCCTTATACTTTTGCGCAAGATGAGCGATTTGCTCAGAGTATAAGGCCCCAAAACTATCGACCAGGTAAACGACATCAACCGCACTTTCCTTTTCAACCTGAGCCAGAGCTTCATCCAACTCCCGCTCTCGGGCATGCGATACGGCCATTATATTAATGGTAGTCTCATAGCCCTTGGCGTTAAGTGTATTGACAAGATCAATAGCTTTATCGATGTCCTTGATATATGAAGCAACCCTCATCATATCCACAAGACTTTCTGATTTAGGGATCAGTGCGTTGGGATCAAAACGTCCAATATCGGCCATCACAGAAATCTTGCAATTTTTCTCAGTATCCCCGACAATGTTTTCCAGATCTTGTTCGGAGCAAAATTTCATAGGGCCAAATTCACCACGTTTAAACTGATTCTCATCGGCCTTATAACCCAGTTCGATATAATCAACTCCAGATTTATTAACCGCTTGAAAAACCCTGCGAACCAGATCATCGCTGAATAGGTGATTGTTCATCAATCCCCCATCACGAATTGTGCAATCCAATACTTTAATCTCTTTTCGGTACATGTTCTTAATTCTCCTAAAGGGGGTCATTTAATCCCCCGAAAAAAAATGATTTTGGGTAAAGCTTTCAATAAATTGGAGATTTTCATTATATTTATTAAATTCGTGAGGGTCAATGAGATAATGCTCTATAGGTTCTTTTAAGACCTTTAGAGACAGCGGTATTCAAAACACATGATCCAAGCCTGACATCAGTCAAACTAAACCCTAAACCAACAACACCTAACTATGGATAATAAAGTATCTTTTTGGCTTGTCAAACAGGAGCCCTCCCAGTACAGCTGGGAAACTTTTGTGAAGGATGGAAAAACCTACTGGGATGGAGTGCGCAACTATCAGGCCCGTAATAATTTGCAATCGATGAAAAAAGGGGACCTTGTTTTCTTTTATCACAGTGTCACGGGCAAAGATATTAAGGGCATTGCAAAGATAACTCGTGAGGCTTATCAGGACCCAACCAGCGATGACCCACGATGGGTCGTGGTTGACCTGAAACCTGTTAAAACACTCACTCACTCTGTCACTCTTGAAGATGTTAAAATGCATAAGGATCTACAGGATATAGCATTAGTCCGTCAGTCTCGTCTATCTGTTATGCCCGTGACAAAAAAGGAAAGCCGGATTATTTTACAACTGAGCAAAACTTCGATCTGAATTTACGTTTAATAGCACAACCAAAAGAAACCCCATTGACTTCAAAAACATTGAAGTATAAATTCAGGCAAAGATAATTACACTAGGGAATTATGCTATGAAAGCTGTGCTATTACTTATCTTTATTATGACCATATTAAGTTTATGCAGTTGCTCAGATACCGTAACCGATCAACAAGCACCAAATCCTCAACAAAAATCATCGGCACCCTCAACACAATCGGTGCCAGCAAAAATTGAGACGCCTCCCCCTGCTCCTAATGCCCCCAACGCTCAGGATTTGCAGCCAGATTTGCATCTCAGCGGCACCCGGAACACTCACATTTCAGGGGCCATGATTAAAGATCACGTAAGCGGTCGGTAAACAAAATATGAAGTTAATTGCACCTTTGATTATATTTGTTTTTTTCACTTTGGTATCTGCCTCATGGGCTGGTTCTTCGAAAATTTCCACCTGTCTCAAAAAAATTACCCCTTTGAAAGACCTTCGAGAACAAGTAGCAGAATTAGATGGAGTTTGGGGACTGTTTCAAAAAAGGCCAGAGCTTCAGGATAATTCTGCCTTGAGCATAAACCTGGACAAATCGATCAACTCAATCATTTTCCATTTAGAGTTTCTATGTGACACCATTGATGGAATACCATTTGATGAGTTATCAAACTACGTTTCGGAAGGCCTGGAAAAAAAGGGTGAAGAAAAATTTAAACAGGAGTTGATCATTCTTGGCAGAAATGAAGGACAAATCAAAGTATGGTTTGAGTTTGCCAAATTTGCTGTCGAAAACCAATATCGTACTTTGGATCCCGAAAAGATTTCTCACGCTATCCAGTCGTCACACCCACTAATCAAGAGTTATGTAGAGCTATCCAAAAGAATAGATAGAAAAGAGGATATAGGTTCTGTCATTCAGGAAACACAAAACCTGACAAATAAAATCGAAAACTTTTTCAAAACAGATCCATACATGTCTCAAGCCATCCATGAAAACGCTCAAATCCCTTATGCCGACTGGGATGAAAACTATGGTGGCTCCTAACATTTTTATCTGTAAATAATTATAATTTTCAAATCTAAATTGAGGAAACAATGAGCAACTTTCTAGTCATAGGTGGAACAGGTGTGATGGGAACTGCAGCAATCAAGGCCATTCGAGAAAAATTTGGTAGCACAGCCAATATCCTGGCTAACTGGTATGGTAAAGAGGAACCCGGTTTTACCATTGAAGGTGCTGATAAAACCCTGTTTGGTGATATCAATGACCCGCAGGTTATAGATAAAATTAAAGCCTACGACGATGGACAGATCGACACCTTATTTTATGCCACTGCCCTTGGAGAAGTTGGTGTACCAATTGCAGAAGCAACACCTGAGTCCATCGAACAATCCAACAAACTATCATTTGACCCTATCTTAAAACTAGAAGCAGAGTTGAATGTGAAAACCATTGTTGCCTATTCAACCTTTTATGTTATCAGGCATCAGCTTTCTACTTATGGAGCAATGGGCCATTCAAAGGAAGCGATTGAGAAATGGACGGTCGAAAAAGGTAAAGCCCAACACGTTTGTATTCGAGCCGGACTTTTTGAGTCTAAATCCTCTCGCGGCATTAAACTACTTTTGAGAAAAACCGCAAAAAACCCGGAAAACTTGAGAGACCCCCTACTCCGCTCCTACTTTGAGGGAAAAAGCTCTAAGGAAGGCATACAAAAATTTGAGGAAGGTATTTTTAGCGAAGAAAAAGAAGCCTATGGCGATTGTAGAACCACCGCTGAAGACTTGTATCAATCTCATTTAAAACTATTTGAGTCAAAAGAACCTCTCTTCGTCAACGTCTGTGGCAAACGAATTTGGCTTTCTGATACCCCTCTTCTCCTTAAGGACTATCTGTAACCAGCATTTTTTGTGCCCCCAAAATGCGATTTTCCAACGATTAACGCATTTTAGAAATGATATTACTGTAGTAAATTTTCATTTCAATTGATTTCGCTGTGTTTTTATTTGATAATTGTAAGCACGGTTGCAGTCAATATTCACAAAACCACGCTCGTTTCACGCTCACTACTTATGGATATTAAAAATACACCGACAAAAGGCGAACCCGTTCAGCCTCGTCGGTTTTCTAATGATGAAAATCTAAACATCTTACTTAACAGTGTTGTTGATGAAGTAAGTGTCTATGCAGAGCGGCTTGGAGGGCAGATTAAAAAACTGTCGGATATTGGCAGGGCTCTTTCTGGCGTTTACGATTTAAATACTCTTCTTGAAATGATTGTCGATCAGGCCCGTAACTTCACTAATGCGGATGCTGGAACCTTATATATCGTTGAAGACAACACCCTGCGGTTCCAAATAGTTCAAAATGATAGTTTAAAAATTAGAATGGGGGGTAAAACAGGTGAAACGATTCCCTTTCCACCCGTTGAATTGAAAGAATCCAATGTTTCTGCCTTCGTGGCATTAAAAGGGGTGTCCGTGAATATCCCCGATGTTTACGATACTGACCTTTTTGATTTCACTGGCCCCAAAAAATTTGATAACTCTACCGGATACCGATCCCAATCCATGCTCGTGGTTCCAATGCGCAACCACGATAATGATGTCATCGGTGTTTTGCAACTATTGAATGCAACCAATCCTGTCAGCAAGCAGGTCATTTCGTTTTCACAAGATTATGAGAACCTTTGCGAATCATTAGCTTCACAAGCCGCAGTCTCTATCACAAACGCAAAACTGATATCCAACATGACCGAGCTGTTTGAAGCTTTTGTAAAAGTCATGGCTACCGCCATCGACGAAAAGTCACCTGTTACCGGTGGTCATATTCGCAGAGTGGCAGACCTGACCCTGACCATGGCGGATGTCATCCATAACACAGAAGAAGGCCCCTATAAGGACATATCTTTCTCACCGGATCAGATTTATGAATTAAGAATTGCCGCCTATATGCACGATATTGGGAAGGTTACATCCCCCGTTGAGATTGTTGAAAAGGCCAAAAAACTACAAACTATATTTGACCGCATTCAATATGTCCGCTTAAGAATGGCATACATCTGTCAGAAAATTAAGTTGGAAGCGCAGAATAATAAAATTGAAATATTGCAAAATGGCGCAGACTCTGAACAGTTAAAAGACTTGGAAGCCGAAACAAACAATAAATTGGAAGAAATTAAAGAAATACGCGAATTCATTAACAAGTGTAATGAACCGGGCGAATTTTTAGATGATGATACGCTGGAGAGGTTAAAGGAGATATCTCAAAAAACCTATATTGATGATGAAGAACAGCAACAGCCCTTCCTGACAGAAGATGAATTAATCAATTTGTCAATCCGCAGAGGAAGTATAACGGAAACAGAAAGAAAGAAAATGCAGGACCATGCTGCAGTTACATTAAGAATGTTAAAACAGATCCCCTTTACCAAAAAGCTAAAGAACATTCCTGATTTTGCAGGAGCCCACCATGAATTTATTAATGGTAAAGGCTATCCGCTAGGGCTCAAGGGCGATGAAATTCCCTTTGAAGGGAAATTAATGGCTGTCACCGATATCGCTGAAGCCCTGACCGCATCAGACAGACCCTATAAAAAAGCAATGCCCTTGGAGACGGTCTATCGAATCCTTAGATCCATGGCCGAGAAAGAAGAACTGGACAATACCCTTGTTGAGTTATTCATCGAAAAAGAAGTATACAAAATTTACCAGGAAAAATACGAAAACGGCAATGTCGAAAAATAATTAGCCGTCCTTCAAGTTAAACGCCCCATTCTGCCTCAAACAAACCTCTTTCAATCAGATCTAAAGAACATCATTTACTTTTAGGCTTATAGGGCCCGGTACGAAGATAGTTGTCATTCATTTTCACATGCGCATCTATTTGAGGAGCATCTTGTTCTTTGCCTTCGGGGTGACCCGCATCAAATTTTTTTGATAGAAGGTCCTTGGTTTTATCTGATAGGATTAAAGTTCTCTTTTTCCGGACCTGGGTCTTCTTTTTGCCAAACGTTTTTTTATATCTTTTTTTGTCCTCATGGGACATATTCAGGACCATATTGCCTCACTCAGAAATAACGTTTCAGGATTGAGAATCAATCCTATAACAATTAGAGTACGACAATTTCAACCAATTTTATAATTATTTTATGCCTATTGAAAAAATAAAAGAGGCCTTCAAAGATTCAGACCTTCAAGAGTCATCATTGCGTGCTCTCATTATCGATCTGGATCACTTTGAAATTGCCCGGCGGCTTCACGAATTAACCCAGGAACAGAAAATACAGGTTTTCCATCTTCTTGATGATGACGAAAAAAGACAAGAACTCCTTTATGAAACTGATATAGACAGCCGTCTCGAAATCCAGAAGTCTCTCGACCAAAATTACCTGGCTGCTCTTCTGGATAATATGCCGGAAGATGAAGCTACAGACATTATCCAGGAACTTCCCGATGATACTCAGGAAGAGCTTCTGAGTAAAATGGGAGTTCAGGATGCTGAAGTGATCAAAGACCTGATCCGCTATGAGGAGGAAACTGCTGGTGGTTTGATGAATCCAGAATTTAACAAAGTCCGTTTTGATAGTAGAGCTGGAGATATCTTTACAAAAATAAGAAGAGAGCCGAATAAGGAAGCTATTCCTTATTTTTATGTCGTGAACGATAAAGAACAACTCATAGGCTTTTTTAAGTTGAGAGATTTACTGAACATTCAAACCTCCGCCCTGGCTAAGGAGTTTGTCCGCACTGAAACACCAAAAGTATATCTGGATGATCCTTGTGAGAAAGTGGCTCAAATAATGGGTCAGGAGCATCTGAGTAGTTTACCTGTTGTCAACAGTGACAATGAGATTCAGGGAATCATTACCTTTGATGATGTCATTCGAGCCATGCAGGATAGTGCCAGTGAAGACATATACACCATGGTTGGAACCGCCAAGGTGGACCCATTTGCAAAAAAAATTAGCAATAAAATTATCGCTCGAGCACCCTGGTTATTCACAACCTTTATTGGAGGACTGGTCAGCGCCTGGATTCTTGGGTTCTATCAGACAACACTTGTTGATTTTTCCGCTGTCATATTTTTTATTCCTTTTGTAATCGGCTTAGCAGGGAATGTTGGTATTCAGGGGGCTACGGTTATTGTGAGGGGATTAGCAACAGGAGATATACAAAAAGATAATCTTGCGATGGTAGTAAAGAGTGAAGTTTCTGTTGGAATATTGAACGGAGTGATATTTGGATTGCTGTGCGGAGGTCTGGTTCATTTGGCTTCAGAGTCGATTTTAAAATCGAATTCGATACTTGGTGTCGTGGTGGGAACGGGAATTATCCTAGCCGTTTCTGTGGCTTCACTGATGGGTTCATTAGCACCGATCTTGCTTATAAACCTGGATATTGATCCGGCTATCAGTACTGGCCCTATCATTACCGTCATCAATGATATTCTCGGGTTGGCCATATATCTTGCAACAGCAGCATATTTTTTCTCAACCCTGTGAATAGAGGGTCACTCCTCCTTAGCTAACTCCACTTCTATTAGAGCCGTATCCACCTCAACATAATCCCCTTCCATAACATAAAATTCGCTCACTCTTCCTTCTACTTCCGACAACAAAGTAAAATAACCCTCAGAAATAATTTCAGCCACGGCGGTGCCGGGAGCTACTTTATCTCCCTTTCGGACCAAGTACTTATCCACCTTACCTGAAGTCATTGTGGGGTACATGGCGGCCATGACAATATAATCTTCCATAATGTTTTCTCCAGCTAAGAGACTTTTGTTTAGGCCGTACCTATAAAATAATTTATTACCAAGACATTAAACAGTATAATGAGGAAATCCTTAACCAAACCGTAAACATGAAACTAAGAGAAGGCGATAACCTGTATGAACCATTCTCCAGAAATACTGGAGAAATCACCTCAATCATAGAGCATCCAGCGGGAAAGATCGTCAAGGTTCGTTGGCGTATACCTGGTGAACTACCTCATGACACCGAATTGTTCTACAAAAAGATTCAAAGGGCCGTTCGGGATGGATACTATGAGCATACGCCCAAACAGGACCCCGCATAAAAAATCTTAATGTTTGTAAACAGTGTGGGAAGGACGACCCGCAAGAATATTTTCCTTACCCCAGTTCACTACATTTTTAAACTTATCAGACTGGATAAACTCATTGAAGGCATCTTCCGAGTTCCACTCTGAAGCAATCAGATACGACTGAGCATCGTTCACATCTTTATATAAAAACGATTTTGAATGCCCCTCCATCTCATTCATCACTTTAATAACCGCTTCAAAGGCATCTTCAAAAACTTTTTCTTTTCCCGGTATCATTTTATAATTCATTCCTATCGTGACCACATCTTTCTCCTTTGTGAAAACTAATAATCAAACTTATGAAGCAACAAGCTCCAGATGATCGTTTATGGCATCCTGTTGCAAACTAATGGAATCTAAACCAAAAATATTTTTAATGATAGAAAGATTCTCTTTCTTATGCCCAAGGTAAAGAGAAACTCTTCTGGATGGCACTCTGAAAGTAACCGACAAAGGTACCTGTTTCAATGACCGGAGCATCTTTATCATTCGCTCTCTCACAATACGACTGTCTATAAGATAACGTAATGACGGATGAAAAGGTCCAGCAACATAATTCTCCATTAAAGATGGGTCCGGATGCAAACCCACTCTTATGACCTTGATACCGGCCTGTTCAAACTTGACAACAGCTTCTTTGACCGCCACTATCATTCTTTCCAAGTTCCAGGGAGTATAAGTTCCCTGCTGATACATATCGAATAATCCCGTATTCTTAATAACCAGCGTAGGATAAATTCTAACGAAATCTGGTTTAAGGCTTATAACATTATCCACAGATTTTTGAAATTTTTGTTCGTCATCACCGGGAAGACCTGGCATTAATTGCAAACCCAAACGAAACTTCTTCGCGTGAATCCTAGTAACAGCAGATTGAATCACATCGAACGGGCATTCACGCCCTGCTAATTTTAATACTTCATCATCTGTGGATTGGATTCCCAGCTCCACCGTTTCAACATGATTTTCTCTCAGTAGTGAAAGCCTGTTGTCATCAATGAACAAAGCGTGGGTTGAAACCCTGATGGATTGAATTTCTCCTGATAAAACCCATGGCTTCACTGCAGACAACAAATATTTCTGGCGCTCAAGTGGAATACCGGTGAAGCTTCCACCAAAAAAAGCCAATTCCCTTTTCTCGGGAAGTTTCTCAAAATCAAAAATTTTCAAATGAGTGCGAAGAGTTTCTTTCAACATCTTTTTATCGGTCTTTTTTTCTGTGCCTGTTATTTTAGTCTGGTTACAAAATGAGCAACGGTAGGGGCAACCCTCATGCGAGACAAAAACCGGAATGATCAAATGTTTTTTCTTTTTCACAGGAGAATATTCTATATATAAAAAGATTAAAACAACCCAGACAGATAATTGAAAAACTGAATTAGAGATTGCCATACACCTATTAAGACAAGAATCAGAAAAAAACCTCCCAACGCCATGCTGAACCCAAATACAACTTTTGATCCGATTGTTTCCGGCTCAAAACGTGGAGGTTCCTTGTCTTGCGGAATGGGGTCTCTTTCATAGGGCAATTTTTTGTTAATCATTAGATGTGCTTGTTGTGAATGATTTTATTTTTCATGACACTCACAATGTCCGCTCTCAGTCCAACTAATATCAATGTAGTCAGGGAAAACTGTCTGCTTGTCAAAATTGGACAATTCTATTTGGTCGCAGGTCAAATTTACAGCATCCTTCAGATTTGCGCCATGTAAATAGGCATCCATAAGTTCAGCCCCCTCCAAGTCAGCACCTGAAAGATTGGCCTCGCTTAAAATTGCACCCGTCAAATCGGCCTCGATCAGAATTGCCTTACTGAGATCCGCCTTGATCAGATAAGCAGCAGATAAATCCGCTTGGGATAGATCTGCCCCGTCAAGTCTGGCACCCATCAATTTGGCGCTACAGAGATCTACCCCCTTCAATTTATCTTTAGAGGACTCAATTTCTTTCTTCTTTAAAATCCATTCTTCCAGCATGTTCCAGAATAAGTAGAGGGCAGTTTGAGTACCGTTTCAATTAAAATAATTCTACTAAAAATATTCCAGTTTATAAAAAAATACCCTACCGAAATTCATTTTCGGTCTTTGGGTGTTTCCGAAAATTTCTCCATAGCCATTTTAGCCGCCCCTTGTTCTGCCTCCTTTTTACTTCTGCCTAATCCTTGCCCTTTAACTTGATTCTTAATTGTTACGGTGACTTCAAATTTCTTGGCATGATCTGGACCCAGTTCGTTAACCACCTTATAAGTCGGGGTACAGACCCATTTATTTTGTGTGTATTCCTGAAGTTCACTTTTAAAATCTCTAAAATCCCAGGAGTGCGAAAAATTTGATATCTCGTCTTTCAATAATGGCAGAAAAACCTTGGAGGCCGATTCCAAACCACCATCTCTGAACAAAGCCCCGGCAACAGCCTCAAAAGCATCTGCAAGGATTGAAGATTTGTCCCTACCTCCTGATAAATCCTCGCCTTTCCCTAGAAGCAGGTATTTCCCCAATTCTATTTTCCGGGCAAGGTCAGCCAAACAAGTTTCGTTGACCACTGCCGCACGAATCTTGGACAAGGTCCCTTCGGCATAATCACTAAACTCGCAAACGAGATAATCACTGACTAGAACATCAAGAACAGAGTCACCTAAAAATTCAAACCGTTCATTATGCTTGAGAGATTCGCTTCTTTCATTCACATAGGATTTATGAGTCAGAGCCTTATTGAGGAGCCTTATATCGGAGAATGTATACCCTAGGGTTTGTTGAAGAGGAACAACTTCATCAGTACGATCAGAAGAGACTTCGATCATGGTGTAAATTAACTCAAAAATTTCTTAAAAATAAGGACCCCGTTTGTTCCACCAAAACCAAATGAATTAGAAACACACACATTCAATTTTTTTTCACGAGCTACATTAGGCACATAATCCAAATCACATTCTGGATCAGGAGTGTTGTAATTGATAGTAGGTGGGATCACCCCTTTTTGCATCGCAAGAAGGGAAAAAATTGCTTCGACACCCCCTGCTGCTCCCAGTAAATGTCCAGTCATAGATTTAGTGGAACTGACAGCTAGTTTATAAGCATGATCGCCAAATGCGGTTTTGATAGCTTGTGTTTCCGTTGCATCAGCTCCGGTAGACGTTCCATGTGCATTAATATAATCCACATCCTCTTTGTTGATACCTGCGTTGTTAAGAGCAAGGTTCATGCAACGTGCGGCCCCCTCTCCGTTTGGAGCGGTTGCAGTGATGTGGTAGGCATCGCCATTGAGACCATAACCAATAACTTCACCATAAATTTTTGCACCACGTTTTTTAGCAATTTCCAACTCTTCAAGCATAACGACACCGCATCCCTCACCAATGACAAAACCATCGCGGTCCTTATTAAAGGGGCGACTGGCCCCCTGAGGATCGTCATTGCGAGTTGATAAGGCCTTGGCAGCATGGAAACCTCCAACACAAAGTGGAGTGATGACAGACTCTGTGCCACCGGCAAACATGGCATCAGCATCGCCATACTGAATTAGTCTTGCGGCCTCTCCAATTGAATGTGTGCCCGTAGCACAGGCTGTGACTACACACGAATTGGGACCCTTAGCACCCATAGTAATTGAAACCTGACCCGAGGCAAGATTGGCAATCAACATGGGAATAAAAAAAGGAGTGATTTTTTTCACGCCCTTTTCATTCAGAACATCGTGATACTTTTCAAGAGCAGGCAGTCCACATAAACCGACCCCAACAATAACGCCGACTCGCTCTGCGTTCTGCTCATTGATTTCGATCCCGGAGTCATCCAAAGCCATTTTGCTACAAGCTACGGCATAATGGATAAAGCGATCCATCTTCTTTATTTCTTTATGGTCTATATAGTCAGCTGGATCAAACCCCCGGACTTCACCGGCGATTTTAACAGGAAAGTTTTCTTCAGGAGTGAAGGTTTTAATATAATCAACACCTGAACGGCCTTCAAACAAAGCCGTTTCGTTTTCATCCACCCCAAGTCCCAAAGGCGAAACGATCCCCAATCCAGTAACGACAACGCGTCTTTTCATACATGCACCCTGGGGATTAAGATGACCGATCAGTTAGTTCTGCTGGTTATATAACTTGTAGCATCTTGAACTGTGGCAATTTTCTCAGCTTCTTCATCTGGAATCTCAATATCAAATTCCTCTTCAAGAGCCATCACCAATTCTACTGTATCCAGAGAATCAGCACCCAGATCATCAATAAAAGACGCTTCTGCTGTTACCTGCTTTTCATCAACACCCAACTGATCAACAATTATTTCTTTAACTTTATCTTCAACTGACATAATTTTTAAAACTCCTTGTTGTAATCACATCAACATACCACCGTTTAAATTAATGACCTGCCCGGTTATATAACTGGACTTGTCAGAGACCAAAAAATTAACACAACGCGCAACATCTTCAGGCAGCCCCAGTCTTGCAAGTGGAATCTGCTCTATCAATTTCTGACGCACTTCTTCATCCAAAACCCGCGTCATCTCTGTATCGATAAAACCGGGTGCAATTGCATTTACTCTAATCCCTCTGGAGGCAACTTCCCGTGCCAGAGTTTTTGTCAAGCCTATCACTCCAGCTTTCGATGCTGAGTAATTTGCCTGACCAAAATTCCCCATCACTCCAACGATAGAAGCAATATTGACAATCGTCCCACTTTTTTGTTTCATCATCTGCTTTGCCGCCTGTTGGCTACAAAGAAAGCTTCCCTTAAGATTGATATCGAGAACCAAATCCCAATCACTTTCCTTCATCCGCACCATCAAACCATCACGGGTGATGCCAGCGTTATTGACCACGATATCCACTGGTTTTTTATCTTTTAAGATGAAATCAAAAACCTCGCGCACTTCAGTGGAGTTTGAAACATCAATCTTAACAGCAGATGCAGAGCCACCACTATTATTTATGGCTTCCGCTGTCGCCTGAGCTCCTTCCAGGTTGACATCTCCCAGTACAACATGAGCTCCAGCTCGAGTCAGCTCTTCACTGATAGTTCTACCAATTCCCTGAGCCCCACCAGTGACCAAAGCTACCTTATCTTTAAGTTCCATTAAAAATCCTGTTTCAACTATTGAGTCAATTGCCGTTTAATGCAGTCAGGGTATTTGACAAACTTTCGCGATCACTAACCTGACAGCAGTTTATGTTTTTATTAAATCTTTTGATCAAACCGGACAATACTTTTCCCGACCCAAGTTCAATCACTTGCTGAATACCCTGATCTGTCAACACCTGCATTGTTTCTGACCAACGCACTGGAGAGCAAACTTGCTTAACAAGGGCTGATCTAGCCTCGCTCCCTTTTGTGATGGGTTTGGCCTCAATGTTGGTGATCACAGGAAAGGACAAGTCGAAAAATTCAGTCTGCTCCAATTCTTTTTGCAGTTTGGTTTCAGCCGGCTTCATAAGAGCACTGTGAAATGGCGCACTCACCGGTAAAGGAACTGCTTTCTTTGCTCCTGCTTCCAGAGCTTTTGCTGAGGCCTGTTCAACCGCCTCTTTATGGCCTGCAATAACGGTTTGTACCGGACTGTTTAAGTTAGCAGGTTGAACAATGCTGGACTCTTTAGAAACCTGATCGCAAACTTCCTGAAGGGCCTCAATCGGCAAACCAATAATAGCGGCCATTGTCCCTACCCCAACCGGAACTGCTTCCTGCATGAATTGTCCCCGTAAACGAACCAACCGTACGGCATCTTTAAAGCGCAGAGCCCCTGCAGCAACCAAAGCAGAAAATTCACCCAGGCTATGGCCCGCCGCGACTACCGAATCTATACCATTTTCCCTTAATATTTTCAAGGCCATTGTACTGTGCACCAGCAATGCAGGTTGAGTGTTTTCCGTCAACTTTAAAGTTTCTTCGGGCCCATTAAAACAAATATTTGCGAGGTCATATCCTAAAACATCGTTGGCCTCTTCCATCAATTCTCGAGCCGCTGGCACATGATCATAAAAGTCCTTGCCCATGCCCACAAACTGAGAACCCTGACCGGGAAAAACAAAAGCAGTTCTTACCATTTGATCACCGCCGATCCCCAGGTCAAACCGGCCCCAACCGCAGCGAGCACAGAAGTGTCTCCGGGTTGAATACGCCCACTCCGTTTCGCCTCGTTGAGCCCAATCGGAATGGAAGCTCCAGAGGTGTTTCCATATTTATGGATATTCATGAATACTTTCTCCATTGGATACTTCAATCTCTCGGCAACTGCGCTGATGATTCTTTGATTGGCTTGATGTGGAACCAATAGCCCCACTTCTTCCATACTCAACCTATTAAGTTCCAACGCTTCGCGGATCACATCTGTCATTCTCTTAACAGCTACCTTGAAAGTCGCATTGCCCGACATTTTGATGAAGTATTTTTTGTCATCGATATCCTGCTTATTAACACCTGTTTTACCAATTCCTCCCGGAACGCAGATTAAATCCGACAAACGTCCATCCGAATAAATATGCGTAGAAAGAATACCTTGAGGGTTTTCCTGCTCTACCCGTTTCAGCAGCAGTGCCCCTGCCCCATCACCAAAGAGAATACAGGTCGATCGGTCTGTCCAATCAACAATTCTGGAGTTCACTTCACTGCCAATGAGCAAAATATTTTCGTAACGACCATTCTTCAAATATTGTTCAGCTACCGAAAGACCAAAAACAAACCCTGAACAAACAGCGGAAATATCATAAGCAGCGCAATTGAAAGCCTGCAACTCATTTTGTACAAAGCAGGCTGTGGAGGGGAATAACACATCAGGGCTGGAAGTACAAACAATGATCAAGTCCAAATCATCCGCGTTGATTCCACCCGCTTCCAATGCTTGTTTCCCCGCTTTGGCCGCCATCGTTGAAGCAGACTCATTCTCAGCGGCAATCCGGCGTTCACTAATTCCTGTACGCTCAGTAATCCAAACGTCGGTCGTGTCCAGAGTTTTTTCCAGGTCTTTATTTGTGAGGATTCTTTCTGGTAAATACGAACCAGTTCCCGCGACTACAGCCTTGAAGGTATCGGTCATTGTAATAAGAAGTATTTCAGGTTTCGTCAGTACTTTTATCG
>JAJDBI010000302.1 GCA_029261435.1 Nitrospinaceae bacterium | reverse complement strand
ACCCAAAGAAGAAGGGTCACGACCCGCATGATTCTGAATCATGTGTCCGCCTTCCTGCTCATCAATAGGAATATACCACTCGTATTCCTGAGTCTCTTCGGCAGCAACGATCGCACCCGGAGTAGCCGCCGTATCAGGCTGGCCGCTTGAGCTGATGATCATTGCAGAACCATTCACCTGAAAACCAGCATCCTCATCTTCAAGCGCGTTGGTGAATTTAATGCGAAGACAATCGCCTTGGTTGGCACGAATGACAAAGGGTTGGATCGCATCACCCTGAAGGCCGTTAGAAACCGCACCAGGATCAAGCTCATCTTCACGAGCCGCTGCATTTTTTTCTTCTTCAGCGCGTACTCGATCGATTTCCTCATCCAGAACATACATGTAACCAGGGTAATAATCTCCCCACTGATTAACCGTAATTTCTACGTTAATCGCGGATACATTGTAAAGTTTAACGGGAGCATTACTGGGACAATGGGCGCCTTTGTAAACTGCGGCAGCTGCTTCCGTAGGCCCGAGGAGAAAACTCTGCCCCAATTGATGGGCGGCCCAGGAATCATGAAACCCGCCGCCAGATGAAGCCGGGCTGGCGTGTTCTTTAAGTTTGGACTTCAATTGATCCATGACCTTCATAAAGGTCTGGTCCATTTTGTCCTGCCTGCCTTCCATGCCGCCCATTAATTCTTCGTGGTCAACCTGGTTCTCAAGCTTTTCCAACCATGCAGGTTTGTCTACTGCAGGATTGCCTAGATTGTGACCGCCATGTGAATGGTCAGTCGAAATCGCACCAGCCGGGACTGAAAGCCCCAAAGATACGAGAACGACAGCAAACGCATGCCAGTTTTTCCACCCCTTTTTGACACCAAACATTTCTACCTCCTAAGTAGTGCGTCTAAAAATGGCTAAATAAAAACCGTATGAATGTTGTTTTTTTCTAAACTCATAAACTGGCCCATTCCACCCCTTAAATGGCAGGCCAAAAAATATAACCCCTTATTTCAAAAGGTTTATAAGATAAATTTCTTTAAGCAACATATCCCACAACGCAAAAAACTTGCAATTTGGGTGCGCCAATCTAACAAATTTAATTTTCCCTTACAAGTCCCAAATGAAACTTTTCATTATTTCTCCAAACTAACAGGAAAATCGGGCTTCCCTTCTTTATTTGACTCAATAACTGGTCAAATTCGGTCCGACTCTCCACAACATCCCCATTGACCGCTGTAATCATGTCTCCAGAGCGTAATCCCTTCATGCCAGCAGGACTTTCAGGATTCACGCGAGACACCAAAACCCCCTTGGGCGAGTTTGTGTCTATTGCCGGATTCTCCACGCTAAAACCCAACGGATCTAAAGGCGGCAAAGCGGCCAGTGGCTGCGTCTTTTTCTTTCTCGATTCCAGCTTTACGGGCACCATTTGGGACTTACCACCCCGAAGAATATCCATATAAATGGTTTGCCCTGGCGTGATCGCCCCAATCACTCGAATCATTTTGTTCGGGGAGTCAATGTCCGAACCGCCAATTTTCAGGATGATGTCCCCCACTTTAAGTCCTGCCCGATCAGCCGGATCACCCTCAAAAACTGAATTGATGATAACCCCCACCCCTTTCTGTCCATTTGCCTTTTTAGCAACCTCTTCTGTAACCGGGTCAATGCCTACACCCAGCCAGCCCCGGTGCACTTCGCCATGTTCAACCAGATGTTCCACCACATGCTTGACCATATTGGATGGAATGGAAAAACCAATACTCTGGGCATAATTGATGATTGCTGTGTTGATACCAATCACCTCCCCTTTGATATTCAACAGCGGACCACCACTATTCCCTGGATTAATGGAAGCATCAGTCTGTAAGAAATCTTCATAACGGGAGAGGTTGACATTTTCCCTTTTGAGACCACTGATAATCCCGAAAGTGGTGGTGTCGTTAAGTCCGTAAGGATTTCCCACCGCAACGACCAGCTGCCCGACTCGAACTTTGCTGGAATCACCAAAATCAACCTCGACCAATGGCGTCTCGGATATAACATGAACGACCGCGAGATCAGTGTCTTCATCGGCCCCCAACACTTCACCAATGATTTCCCGACCATCTTTAAAGGTCACCTTGATTTTATTTACATTTCGCACGACATGGCTGTTGGTGACAATGAGACCTTTTTCCGCATTGTAGACAACCCCTGCCCCGGCATTGGCAGGCCTGCCCTTGTTGGGCAATCCATCACCGATAGCACCTTTGGCAATGTAAGGAGACAGACTGACTACTGCAGGACGTACCTTGTCCGCAAGTTCCACCAATTCGTTTTCCACTTGTTCCAGAATTCCGGCTTCGCCAGAAAATGGAAATGAAAAAAATAAAGCGACCACAAAGAAAAGGAGTTTCATCGATAAGTTTTGCAGTAGGTTCAGCATACGAAGTTCATTATATATTTTCAGAGCTTGATTTTTCTGCATGGGCATGAAAAAGTAAGGGAATACTCAATAGCTCTATCAGTAGTTGCAACTTATATAAACAATCTATTCCTCTGTCAAGCACAACACCACTATGACTCTACAAACCAAAGATTTTGAAGCTAAGTCACCCGAAGAACTGTTGCGCTGGAGCATGGACCAATACGGTGATAAAGCCGGACTGGCCTCCAGTTTCGGCATGGAGGACATGGTTCTCATCGATATGATCGCCAAGCTCAATGGCCCTCTCACTATCTTTACCCTGGATACCGGCAGGCTTCATGAAGAAACTTATGAGCTCATGGACCGGGTGCGTTCTAAATACGGACTGGAAATCAAAACCTATTTCCCTGATCGTAACAAAGTGGAAAACCTCGTACGTGAAAAAGGGTTCTTCTCTTTCCGTGAAAGCGTGGATAATCGCAAGGAGTGTTGTTACATCCGCAAGGTCGAACCGCTCAACCGGGCATTGGGCGAACTGAAAGCCTGGATCACCGGACTGAGACGTTCGCAAGGTGTCACCCGGACAGATATACCAAAGGTTTTGGAAGATGCCGATCACCCGCCCTTGATAAAAATAAATCCACTAGCTGAATGGAGCGAGGAACAGGTGATGAACTACATCATTGAGAACAACGTTCCTATAAACATATTACATAAAAGAAATTATCCCAGCATCGGCTGTGCGCCCTGCACACGCCCGGTAGAACACGGTGAAGACATCCGCGCCGGAAGATGGTGGTGGGAAAATCCTGAACATAAAGAATGCGGCCTGCACAATCGGCCAGCCCACTAGGCGTGAGGCCAGCTAGCCCATAGCTTTCATTGGCTGGCAAAGAGCTCTCTCGGCTTGAAAAGCTGTCATCTTGAGCAGCTATAAAGGTGGCAGAGAAATCAGGTTTAAAAGGTGAATTCAAATCCCATCTGGCCGATGATGTAGCTTTCATCTCCGAAAGCCCAACCCAATCCCAGGTTGAAACGTCCGTAATGGCAGCGAGTTTGTTCATTGATCCTAAATTCGGGATATGAAATGATAACCCTTTTTGTGAACCTTAAAGTTATCTGACTATGTCTATTATTGATAGTACCTGCCAGTTTGTTGAACAGAAGCTTGCAGGCGATGGTTCAGGCCATGACTGGTGGCATATCTACCGGGTGTGGAGTCTGGCAAAAAATATCGCCACACTAGAGGGAGCAAATTCACTGATCGTTGAATTGTCCGCCCTCCTCCACGACATTGCCGACTGGAAATTCCATGACGGAGACGACACCAAAGGTCCGCAAATGGCGGAACAGTTTCTATTAGAAAAAAAAGTTGCCCGTGAAACTATAGACCCGGTCGTTGAGATTATCGCAACAATCTCTTACAAAGGCGCAGGGGTTGCCACTCCCATGCAAACCTTAGAGGGAAAAGTGGTGCAGGATGCTGATCGGCTCGACGCCATTGGCGCTATGGGCATCGCCCGTACTTTCGCCTATGGCGGGCATAAAAATCGTTTGATGTATCACCCTGATGAAAAACCGGTCATGCACCAGAGTTTTGCGGATTACAAAAAAAACACGGGACACACCATCAATCATTTTTACGAAAAACTACTTTTATTAAAAGACCGGATGAACACTGCCTCAGCGAAAAAAATGGCAGAAGGCAGACACCAGTTCATGCAATCCTATCTGGATCAGTTTTTTGAGGAGTGGGATGGAAAAGCTTGAGATTCTGCATAAGGCTTCGGACCTGATTAAAAAATCAACGCGTACTCTGTTTTTAACCAGCGCTGGAATGAGCGCCGACTCCAACATCCCCACGTTTCGTGACAAGGATGGTTATTGGAAAAACTTTCCTCCTTTCAAGGATAAGGGATTGGAAGCGCAGGACCTCGCCAGCCCCTGGGCATTCCGCAATGAACTTCCGCACGCCTGGGCTTTCTATGAATGGCGACGGCGCAACGCAGAGGAAAACCAGCCGCATGAAGGTTACAGAGTCATCAACAAATGGCTTGAGACTCAAGACGGGTTCATCCACACCACCAACACCGATGGTTTACATTTAAGGTCTGGTTGCCCCGAAGATCGCATCCTCGAAGTTCACGGCTCCATGTGGCGACTGCAATGTCTCGACACTTGCACCTACCAGTTCTGGGAAGAACTTTCAGTTCCGTTATGCAATCTGGATACAAGCACCATGAAAGCCTCTAATTACCCAACATGTAAAAGTTGCAGAGGGATCGCCCGACCACATATCCTTATGTTCGGAGATGGGGAATACATAGGGCACCCGGAACAGGAAGGGAGTTTTAAAAGGTTTGTGCAGGAACCTATAGACCTAGCAATTCTTGTCGGCAGCTCAGGAGCCGTGCCAACTAATGACTATATTGCACTCCATTTTATGGAACGAGGTACCCCCGTCATCAATATCAATCTGGACCCATCCAGTAATCGAATTGTCAATACGGATCTTTTTATTGAAATGAAAGGACAAGAAGCATTTATTGAACTGGACCGTATCTCTTTCGGTTAAGTATAAATAAACAGACAGATTTTATATTTCCGTGAGTTTGATATTTATAGTATCCTTCTTCTTTAATCCACTTCAATGAAACAGTTGTTTCTTTGTCCAGAAAAATTTCAGAATCAGGAGTGTAATATGCGGATCGTGCTTTTGACATTAATGGCTTTATTGATTCAGCCGATTCCTTCTTTCGCCAAATGCAAGCAAGCTGAAATTTGCGAAATGATAAAAAAAATGGACCACTTCTCCATCCTTAATTCATGCCCGGACGCGGGACCTAAGCTTAAGGAATGCAGAAAAGTCAACGACAGTGTTCTTGAGGAACTTGCGGAACCCAACTTTGTTGACAATGGTGATGGAACCGTGACAGACACCGTAAACAAATTGCGTTGGATTAAAAAAGGTATAGTAAAAAAATTGTCCCTGAAAGATGCCATGGCATATGCAGAGGCTGAAACTTTCGCAGGAAGTTCCAACTGGCGTCTGCCCGTCCTGTCGGAATTGAAAACGCTTATTTATCCCGAACGAATCATCAACGCCAGTGGGAAAAAAGCCTGGATCAACCCTGTCTTTGATGATGGACTAGGCCATTACTACTGGACCACCACTACCTGCGACCAATTGTCGGTCATCGAAGACCGCTACCAGAAAAAAACATGTCAACAGGGCGAAGGTGCCGCATGGCTGGTGCATTTTAATATCAATGCTGTCTTCTGGTTTCAAACCAGTGAGGAAAGACCCCATAGCTGGCTCGTCCAGAATTTGGAATAAGTTGAATAGCCTCTTTCCTAGATAATGCTTCCTCCTTATCAGCGAGCCCCATCACCTTGGGCAATATTCCCTTATTTAACTGAAATTTCAGGAAAAAAGAATCCTCTGCCCTCTTTTCCCCATCCTCATAACTGAGATATTGTTATTTTCTTCAAACACGGATAATATTTTCATCCTTTGATTGACTGGCGTACCTTGAAATTCAAAAACCGCTTTATCGAACTAGGGCCTGAGTTTTTTCAGGCTAAGAACCCAGATCCGGTCACAGACCCTTATCTGATTGATTATTCCCCCTCTACCGGAAAATTGATAGACCTGCCCTCTGAAGTCGGTAGTGACTTCCTGGACCGTTTCAGCGGGAACAAACCCATTGAAGGTGCTCAACCTTTAGCGATGGCTTATTCAGGGCATCAATTCGGGTCTTACAACCCCAGAATGGGAGATGGACGCGGACTCTTGCTGGGAGAAATTCAAAACAAAAATCAGGAAATGTGGGACATCCATCTGAAGGGTGCTGGTCCCACCCGATTCGCCCGAGGCTTTGACGGGAGAGCAACCCTCAACTCTTCCATCCGCGAACATCTGGCCAGCGAAGCTTTAAACGGACTGGGAATTCCCACCACCCGTTCATTAGCGGTCATTGGAATTCGCGAACTGATCTACCGACAAAGACCTGAGTTGGCGGCCATATTGGTCAGGGTTGCGGATTCACATATTCGCTTTGGTAGTTTCGAGTTTTTTCACTACACCGGTCAGGAAAAAAATGTAGAACGTCTGTTGGAATTTTCTATCCAGAGTTATTATCCTGATATTGTCGAAGAGTCTGACAAATATAGAATTTTTTTCCAGCGTACCGTCCAACGCACTGCAAAACTTATCGCAAAATGGCAGGCCGTAGGGTTCATCCACGGCGTGATGAACACTGACAATATGTGTATCACCGGCACTACCTTTGACTACGGGCCATATGGTTTCATGGACCGTTTTGTTCCCAACCATACCTCAAATCATTCAGACACACATGGTCGATATGCATACAGCCAACAACCTGAAATTGGCTTCTGGAACCTCAACAAATTCGCAGAAACCCTCACTCCTCTGATTGGTGCTGAAAACCTGGAAGAGGAAATGAAGCAATATCAGCCAACTTTCAATCGATTTTATCGTGAAGAGATGAGTAAAAAACTCGGGCTCTCCATTCTCGACTCAGAATTCACCCAACTGGTTCAGGAAATGTTTAAATTGCTCCATGAACAGCAGCTTGACTACACTAATTTCTTCAGATTTCTCGCGAGCTATCCCGCAGCAAGTAGTAGTAACGAAGATCTTAGAACGTGGCTGAACCGCTATCTTGAACTGGTTCAACGTGAAGGCATGAGCCATGAAGAACGTAAAGCCAAAATGGATGCCACCAATCCAAAATTTATTTTGCGAACTCACTTATTACAAACAGCACTCGACAAAGCACTCAAGGAGTCGGATTTTTCTGAAATCTCACGTTTAAGAACCCTTCTGGAAAATCCGTTTCAGGATCAACCGGAAATTTTTCAAGAGCATGAGCTTGAGCATTATTCCCAGGACACCCCGGAAACATCTATCTGCCGACAAACCAGTTGTTCCGCTTAATCAAGGCAATCCTCATGGATTGCAGAAAGGAAGCATGATTCTGTTAGACGGAGAAATCACCGAGATCAATACTCCCCCTAATAAAGCCGACCAGTTTCGAGAACTCACCATATGGGTTCCTGAAACAGGCGAGCATGTGGAAATAACGTGCTTTATTCACGAGCTCCAAAAATCTGGTCTGGAGGAAGGCAACAAAATTTCGATTAAAATCGAAAAAAAGTTCGATGTCGATTCCCTGACCCGCGACCTGTTGAAGCCGCAATAGCTTCTGGTAAGCCAACATAGCTTTTAGTTTTCCTTTTGGTTAAGATAAAGGTTCTCTAACTGTGCGGGCACCTGAAAGCTCTACCAACGTATATGCGCAAAATAAAAGAACTCGGCGAATTTGGTCTCATTCACCACCTGTCATCACGCTTAAAGTTCCGCGCCTCCGATTCTATTCTAGGTATCGGCGATGACTGTGCGGTTTACCCGGTAAAACCCGGAATGAATGAAGTCATTTCCACAGATGCACTGGTCGAAAACATCCATTTCAAGCTTTCCACCACAACACCTGAAGCCTTGGGTCGAAAAGCTCTGTCTGTCAGCCTCAGTGATATTGCGGCAATGGGGGGAACTCCAAAAAGAATATTGGTGACGTTGGGCCTGCCTGAAAGGATTTCGGTGTCATTTCTCGACAAGCTCTATTCTGGATTCAATGAAATTTGCAATCAGTATAAGGTGGAACTCGCCGGGGGTGATACGGTCTCTTCTCCTAAATGTTTTTTTATAAATGTTGCGGTCATCGGAGAAGCAAAACGTGTTTTCACCCGCAAGGGAGCCAAGCCAGGAGACCTCATTTTCGTAACAGGAACATTGGGCGATTCGAGCCTGGGCTTAAAACTGCTAGACAAAAAGAAAAAAGGCGGCAAAGATAATAAGCTTTTGATCGAGCGGCACCTGAACCCGACAGCAAGAGTTCAGGAAGCTGGCATCCTGGCCCGCTCCAGTATAAATATTACTTCAATGATCGATATCAGCGATGGACTGGTTCAGGACCTTTACCATATTTGCAAAGCTTCTAAGGTAGGTGCTCGAATCTTTCAAGATAAATTGCCACATTCCCCAGAATTTGCACGCACTTGTGACAAAGATTCAATTCCCCCTCTTCCCCTCCTTTTAAATGGTGGGGAGGATTATGAATTACTATTTACTTTGCCTGCTGATGGTGTTAAAAATTTAAACAGGCAGTTCTTAAAGGCTAAAGTGCTTGTTACGCAAGTCGGGGAGATCACCCTCAAACCCAGAAAAGTATCACTGGCGATGAGAGATGGAACTACGGAGACCCTTTCAGAGTCAGAAGGCTTCAATCATTTTTAAGTTTAAAACGATAGTCTTCCCTTCCCATAATTTGCAAATGCCAGATCGAGTTATAGTGAAATTCGATTCACATGCACCAGCCTAGCTTGAGGTTTCTTAAAAGTTTTGGATGATTCACTGTTTGCCCGTTCACTGTTATTGGTGTTTCTACTTCTGTGTTCGGCCTTTTTTTCAGCCTGTGAGGTTGCCTACTTTTCTCTAAACTCTCTTCAACTGAATGAGATATCAGAGAAAAAGGGACGCCTGGGTCGAATTGTAAACTCCCTCCTGGAAAAACCACGAGAACTTCTCATCACCATTTATATTGGTAATGAGTTCGTCAATATTGCAATTTCGGTAGTGGTCACCTCCATAGCAATCAATGTTTTTGGGAACCTCGGCGTGGGCATCGCCATTGGGGCTGGCACTTTACTTCTATTGGTTTTCGGGGACATCATCCCAAAAAGCATTTCGATAAAGTTTGCTCAGCCCTACGCTTTATTTTCAGCATATCCTTTATCAATCTTTGCAAAGATTGTTCAGCCCGCCCAGAAACTTTTTTCCATTTGGACAGAAAAGGTAATCAGTTTTATGGGAGTCCTGCCGCATGGCTTGAAAGAATCCCCTATTACCGATGAGGAGTTCAGAGCCATGGTCCAGGTCGGAGAAGGGGAAGGCGTCATAGACTCCGATGAAAGAGAGTTGATCCAGAATGTTATTGAGTTTGGTGAGACAACAGTCGGAGAGATCATGACCCCAAAGATAGATATGTTCACGGTAGGGATTGAGGATAGCTTGGATGACATCCTACCCAGGATCATAGAAAATTTTTATTCGCGGGTTCCTGTATACGGAGAAGATGATGAAGGTATTCTTGGGATTTTGTTCACTAAAGATCTGACACGACTTAAGCACCTGCCCCGTGAAAAAGTAAACTTAAAAAGCATTCTGCATGACACCATTTCTGTTCCGAAATCAAAAAAAATCAAAGAAATGCTTGAAGAGTTCAGAAAGATGAAAAGACATATGGCCATCGTTCTGGATGAATATGGAAGCGTATGCGGGTTGGTCACACTGGAAGATGTCGTTGAGGAACTGGTCGGAGAAATTGACAGTGAAATGCGGCAGGATGAACTCCCCTTAAAGAGACTCAATGAAAAACATTATCGCATTGCAGGCGCCTATAGCCTGGCAGAGTTCAACGAAAGTTTTCAGAGTGAACTACCTGAGAATGATTACGACACGGTTGGCGGCTATGTATTTGGACTTTTTGGACGAATCCCCAGATCAGGCGAATCAACCACTGTTGACAGATTCAAGTTTCGTGTCGAAAAAATGAAAGGTTCAAGAATCGTGAGTCTCTTCCTCACCCTTATGAGTCCTCCTGCCCAGCCACTGCCGGGAACAGACGAAGATGAGGCCCAGGCAGACTGATGGATTTCGCGACAACATTTATACTCGTACTATTGGGAATACTACTGGAAGCATTTTTTTCTGGCTCCGAAATCGGCATGGTTTCTGTAAACCGGATAAAAATGAAGCACCTTGCCGATGAAGGAAGTTCCGCCGCCCGTTCCATCTTAAAGTTACTCGAAAACCCTGAACGGCTCTTCACCACAACTTCTCTGGGAACCAACTTGGCAATGGTAGCCAGCACTGCTGTATTCACCGCATTCATGGTCACACACTTTGGGGATTCCGGGGAATGGATGG
>JAJDBI010000301.1 GCA_029261435.1 Nitrospinaceae bacterium | reverse complement strand
GCAATTGGTGGGGATGTAGCAGTTGTAGAAGGAGTGATGGGCCTGCATGATGGAGCATCACCAAAGACAGAAAAAGGTTCTACAGCAGAAGTCGCCAAACTGCTCGGCCTTCCCGTTGTACTTGTTATCGATGGTCGGGCTATGGCCCGGTCGTCAGCAGCCCTGGTTCTCGGATACATGAATCTTGACCCAGAATTGAACCTGGTCGGGGTTATCGCTAACAACATCAATAGCCCTCGACACGCAGAAGTTATAAAAACCGCTATCGAGCATCATACTTCCGCCAAACTCCTCGCCTGCCTGCCTGCTTCTCCTGACTTGAACATACCCAGTCGACACCTGGGGCTGCATCAAGGTATTGAACAAAAACAGGCTCTTTATCAAAACTGGGCCAAACATATAGAAACACACATCGACCTGAAATTATTTTTCAAATTATTGAAGCTTAAAAAGCCCTCAACACGATCTTCCAGGTTGAAACAAAAAGCTACACGTTGGGGAACCCAACAACAAAAAAACAGTTTCAATATAGCCATTGCCAGGGACGAAGCATTTCAGTTCATATATCAGGACACATTGGATTACCTTACGCAACAAGGATTCAATATTTCTTTTTTTTCTCCTCTCCATGATTCGCACTTACCAAAAAATATGCACGGTTATTATTTCCCAGGCGGCTATCCTGAGTTACATGCCGATTCGTTAAGCAGGAATCGCTCCATGAAAAAAGACATCCAAAAAGCAGGGATTGCCGGAAAAATGATTATTGGAGAATGCGGTGGACTCATTTATCTGGGGAAGCACCTCATCAGCAAAACCGGAAAAAAGAAATCGATGGTTGGGCTATTTGACTTCTCAACATCTCTAAAAATCAGGAAATTGGTTTTAGGCTACCGAAAACTGAAGCCAATCAAAACTACAGCGACCAATAAGAAGCTGGTTCTCCAAGGGCACGAATTCCATTATTCAAATTTCACTTTTAATAACGAAAAAGAAAAATGGAAAAATAATGATTCAAAAAGCAGAGCCCCTATAAAAGACGGATATAGTGTTGAGAACTGCCACGCTTTTTATAGCCACATATATTGGGGCTCTAATAAAGAATGGCTTAACCATTTAATGAAAACACAGACATGAGAAAACCATCAGGAGCAGACCAAAAAAAACGAAAAGGACTCATCATCGTCAATACAGGAGAAGGCAAGGGAAAATCCACAGCTGCTTTCGGCCTGGCCCTGCGTGCGGCTGGAAATAAAATGAATATTTTCATCATGCAGTTTATGAAAGGTCAATGGAAGGCAGGGGAAAGAAAAGCTTTTGAAAAACTGTCTCCTTACGTAGAGTTTGAAGCTATGGGAGACGGTTTTACATGGGACACAAACAATATCGAACAGGATAAAGCCACCGCACGCGCAGCTTTTGAAATCGCAAAAGATAAACTGCTCAGCGGAAAATATCAAATGGTCATATTTGAGGAGATCAATTATGTCCTCCACTATCAATTTTTCCCTGAAGAAGAATTTCTCGAAACATTACGCAGTAAACCGGATATGACCCACGTCGTCTGCACAGGCAGGAGTGCCTCTGAAAAATTGATAGAAATGGCTGATCTGGTTACAGAAATGAGGATGATCAAACATCCTTTTAAAGAACAGGGAATACCTGCTCAAAAGGGTATTGAATTTTAATTCATTAAAAAATGTAAAACTTGAAACTTTTATCCGCCATAGGTTTTTTAACCATACTACCAGTACCGGCCCGAGCAATAAGTGGCGATGGAAAACAGGTCCTATACTTTCCTCTAGTCGGTCTTATAATCGGAACTCTACTCTATTGCGTGGATCACCTACTGAGTCTGGCATCCCATTCGGAAGTTCGCATAGCAGGCGACGTGTTGTTTTTGGCAGTTATTTCTGGTGCCTTACATTTAGATGGATTAGCCGACACAGCAGATGGTATTTTCTCCCACCGTCCCGTGGAGAGAATCCTGGAAATCATGAAAGATTCCCGGATCGGAGTTATGGGAGTTCTCGCTCTTTTATTCTGCATAATCTTGAAAATTGCAGGAGTGGCCGGGATCATTCAATCGGAGTCTTTAATCTGGCTGATTCTTGCACCGGCCCTTGGCCGAACAGCTCAAGTGATTGGACTGGTTTTTATCAACCACGTACCATCCGAAAAAACTCTGGCGGAGCAATTTTATCAGCGGGGTAAATATTTTCTTTTACTATTCTGTCCCCTACCCTTCGCCATAATTTTTTATATGAATTGGGTATTTGCATTGATCAACCTGGTCATATTCACTCTTCTGCTTTTCGGGTTGTTGTTATTTTTCAAAAAAAAAATCGGTGGTATTACAGGAGATACTCTTGGTGCAACAACTGAAATTATTGAAACTCTGTTTTTATTAGTCGGTGGAGTTCTAACTTTGACACTCTAGGAAAACCATTACCCAAAGGTGATTTTATGTCGGGAAAAACTATTTTAGTCACAGGGGGAAGCCGTAGCGGTAAAAGCCGTCATGCGCTCCATTTAGCTGCAAACACTAAAAACCCAAAAATATTTATCGCCACAGCAGAACCTCTCGATGAGGAAATGGCGGAGAGAATCCAAAAACACCAGGATGAACGCGGCAAGGAATGGGTGACTATTGAAGAACCTCTTGATCCTGCAAAAGTGTTGAATGAAAAAGCAACCAAACCCGGTTTTATACTTCTTGACTGCATCACCCTGTGGTTGAGTAATATGATAATGAAAGACATGACTCGACAAGACATACTGGAACGAGTCCATGATTTTATTGAGGAATGTAAAAACAGTACGAGCGATATCATTGTCATCACGAATGAATTAGGTTCTGGTATCGTTCCACTTGAGCCCTCTGCCAGATCTTTTCGCGATATAGCAGGTGAAACCAACCAACTCCTTGCATCCGAATTCGATGAAGTGGTCAGCATGGTATCTGGAATTCCTGTCACCATTAAAACTTCATCAAAGACGAATGACGCAGAACAAATTCAAGATAACAACCAAAAGCATGAGTTTTCTCCTGAAAGAAAACAAGGGCTCTACGAAGCCATATATAAGCGTCGTGATATGCGCCACTTCATTTCAAAACCCATTGATCCTGAGAAATTAGGCCGTGTTTTAGATGCCGCCCACAATGCCGGCTCAGTGGGATATATGCAACCCTGGAATTTTCTGGTTATCACAGACCCCACAGTAAAAAATAAAATTGCCCTAAATTTCAAGAATGCCAATGAAGAAGCGGCTCAAAAATTTAGTGGCGATCAAAAAAACCTGTACAATTCTCTCAAACTCGAAGGCATTCAGGATGCTCCGGTCAATATCTGCGTGACCTGTGACCGTACGCGTTTCGGTCCCAATGTTTTGGGACGGAATACAGTCTTTGAAACAGACCTCTTCAGCACCTGTTGCGCGGTCCAAAATCTCTGGCTCGCGGCCCGTGCGGAAGGACTGGCAGTAGGCTGGGTGAGTATTTTATCCAATGAACAATTAAAAGAAGATTTAGATATCCCTGATCACATTCAGCCCGTGGCTTATTTATGTGTAGGTCATACTGAGTCGTTTTACTCCAAACCCATGCTCGAAACAGCAGGATGGGGTCAGCGACTGCCTGTTGAAAAATTGATTTACTATAATAAGTGGCAAGGGACATCCACTGATTTTAAGGTTGAATTTACAGCCCCCTATAAAAATGACTGAAGATACTAAATCAAAAAAGGCGCAAGTCAAAGAAGTCCCCTACCCCATTCACGGTGGAAATCCACGCGCCATGGCTGAAGCTTCTGGAACCGACCCAGACAAACTCATTGATTTCAGTGCAAGCATAAATCCCTTATCTCCACCCAGTTGTGTGTCGCAATTATTACTCGAAACACCTAGGCTCTTGCGCGAATACCCTGACCCCAACTGCTCTTTGATCACTGAAAAAATTTCTCTTGTCACTGGAATCCCTGAAGATTGGATCCGTGTCACCAATGGATCGACCGAGATGATTTATCTCCTGCCCCATTTACTCCATGAAGGACAGCAGGTAGCCATTCTTGACCCCTGCTTCTCCGAATATGAAAAAGCTTTTAGAGCATTCAACATTCAGCCCCACTCAATTGCTTTAGAAGCCAACAATAATTTTCGAATTGGTTCGTCAGGATTGTTTTCACAACTAGACGCCACCCCGCAACTCGGGGCCATTGTTTTAGGGAATCCAGCTAGTCCCACTGGAAAGCTTTATGGTGACCTTCTGCCTGAGTTGCAGAAATATTGCCAAAAACGCGATATTGTTTTGATAATTGATGAAGCTTTTATAGATTTTTCTTCTGCCGCTAATTCCGCATGGAATTTATTGGAAAGAAACTCGAATCTGATTCTAATACGATCCCTGACCAAATTTTATTCCATACCCGGTCTTAGAGTTGGGTACGGTGTCCTGCACCCAGAGAAAATTCAAAGAATTGCTCCCCGGCAATATCCATGGTCCGTAAATGCTTTGGCTCAGGCCATTGGTGCTGAGGTTATTTCAGACAAGACCTTTATTGAGGAAGCACGTACCAAGACCCTCCGTGAGAGAGACTTCATATTCCATGCTTTAAGCTCCATCAATGAAATCGAAGTTTTTCCTTCAGATGCCAATTTTTTATTATTCCGTATTCGAGACAATCATCCACCTGCTGACCTATATCAGTATTTATTGTCACAGTCCCTTCTTATAAGAAACTGTGGTAATTTTAGAGGGCTCGATGAAAGTTTTTTTCGAATTTCTTTGAGAACCCGAGACGATAATCAGAAACTTGTGGATTCAATTACAGAATATTTTTTGTCCTGCAAATAGGATTATAAAAAATGAGTTTAGCGTTCCAAATCGTGATCGCATTCATTGCTGATCTTTTGCTGGGAGATCCCAAGAACTACCCACATCCAGTAAAACTCATTGCTCGCCTGGCTGATTCTGTGGAAGTTTTCACCCGAAAGATATTCTCTAACCTTAAACTGGCCGGTATAGTCACCACAATTACCGTTGCATTGACGTCTTTTTTATTAGTGTCACTGGTTATTCAAGGATTAAACCAAGTTCATCCGTGGCTGGGTTTGACCACATCAATTTTTTTCATCTACACCACCTTGTCAATTAGAAGCCTATTTGACGAAAGCCAACCTGTTTTGCAATTCCTCAAGGAAACCAACATTATTAAAGCCCGAGAATATTTGTCCAGGATTGTTGGTCGTGATACTGCCAACTTGAAGAAAAGTGAAATAGTTAGAGCCACTGTAGAGACGGTTGCAGAAAGTACTGTCGATGGAATCATTGCACCCTTATTTTTTGCTGCATTGGGAGGAGCACCCCTGGCAATCGCTTACAAGGCCATTAATACGATGGATTCATTATTTGGCTATAAAAATGAAACCTACCGGGATTTTGGATGGGCACCCGCTCGCCTGGATGATCTGGCAAACTGGGTCCCGGCCAGATTAGCATTGCCCATCATCGCTGTTGGTGCGGTTTTTTGTGGCCTGAGTGGTAGAAAGTCCCTGACGATAGCTATGCGCGATGGTTCTAAACACCCCAGTCCCAACTCAGGGCTGCCCGAAGCGGCCATGGCAGGAGCATTGGGAATCCGTTTGGGAGGTGCCAGCTTCTATTCCGGGCAATTAAATGAAAAACCGTTTATTGGAGACAATCTACGAGATCTGGAATTATCAGACATCACTCAAAGTCAAAAAATAATGTTTACATCTTCCTTGCTGGGGTTGGCTGGGGTGATCTCAATCGAATGTTTTTTTAACATGTTTTTCATAACTTGATCTCATGCCGTATAACCATAAAGGCCGGATCTTATTATCCATATCAAAAGTAGATTCGATTAGATTTAAGCTTCCCATTTCCTTTATACTGGGTCAGCCATGACTACATTAACCAGACAATATTTTTTAACCGGATTCTTCTTTTTCACCCTTATTTGTTTTGCAGAGGGTGTCGTAATCCAAGTAGACAGCGATTTTGATGGAAAATTGGACCAATGGCAGCACAAGTCAGAAGAGGACCAACTACTGAAAATCGAATACGATAAAAATGGGGATGGGAAGGTCGACCAGATTGATATATTTGAGGGTAATGAAAAACCTGTGCGCGTTGAACTGGATCGCAACCTGGACGGCACCCTCGATCAAGTTCAACATTATTCCAAAAGTTTCATTTTAGAATACGTTGAAAGAGACTCGAAATATTCAGGACTGATGGATTGGCGCGAAGTATACAACCCCAACGGCAAAGTGACACGTCTGGAGACAGACGAAAATCGAGATCAAAAAATGGATATCTTTCAATATTTCTCTGAAGACGGTCATATGGAACGAGTCGAATACGATACTTCTCACGACGGAAATATCGACCGATGGGAATTTTTTAGAACTGATGAGACTCTGGAATCGGTCAACTTTGACACCAACCATGACGGAGATCCTGACCAGTGGCAATATTTTCACAACTCCACACAATTACAAAAAGTAGAACACGATACAAATTTTGACGGCAAGGCCGATCGCTTCGAATATTTTGACGAAT
>JAJDBI010000300.1 GCA_029261435.1 Nitrospinaceae bacterium | reverse complement strand
GGCATGGTTTGCGGCCTGGTCCAATAGTTTTCGATGGTTCGGTTTTCTGCTTGAAGTCCTTTTTTGGACCTATGTCACATCTACCTGGCCTTTTGCCTGACGGCGAAAGTCCGTTCGAAGTGACAGCACGCGACACCAACGAGGCGGGCGTTTTATTTTTCCGGTGAATGGCACGATTCCATTCTTGATGTGTTTATCGACATTTTCGACTAAACACTTTAATGGCGTATCAAGTTTTCTGCGCCAGACCGGAAAAAAATCGTGCAGGTCCTCAATAACGTCAATTCCACGTTTTTTCCTCTCAATTCCACTCGTTCGACCAGTAATAGCGTGGATGTCCGTATTGCTCGTGACACCATAAATGGGTCTAACAGTCCCCGGGAAACCAAGCGGGACATCCTATTTGATTCCGTATTTATCAATAAAAGAAAGGTCCCCAATCTGGAGGCGACAGGTCCTCTAGCTGCTTTTCGGGTTGCCGATGCTATTTCTCTCCTTTCAAAGCAGTCTGTATCCAGAAAAATCCCCATTGTGGATGGCCTGGATAAAAATGAGCGATTCACTCTTCTCAAACTCCGCCAACTGGACGATCTCACTACTACTCTGAAAAGTCTTGGAAAAACGGTTTCCGAATTGCTTTCCGATGATGCGCTGAACCCCAAAACAGCTTCTTCAACTCGATCAAAACTGGTTCAGGCCCTGGCAGGAAAAGATGCCCCGCTGGATAGATTTCGCATCACTCCGTTGCGGTTGTCGCAAGCGGCGATTCTTGCGTCCGATGAACAAACTACTCCCTTGGGAGCCCTGGGTCTGACGGGAAGCTTCTCTATCAATGGTACGAAAGTTACCGTTGAAGCCACGGACTCGTTATTCGAACTAAAAAATAAAATCAATTTTGGGGAAGACCAGAATCGTAACGGGACACTCGATAAAACAGAAGATGTGAACAACAACGGAATTTTGGATACTGTTTCGTTCGGGAATGCCAAGTTTGGTCTGCCATCATTAATTATTGAAGATTTAGATGGCGATTCGATTATCGACCCAGGTGAAGATCTCAATGGCAACGGGACTTTGGATATTATTCCAACGGGGACTGCTCAAACCGGGAATGCCGAATTTGTCTCAGCCATATTCATTAATGAAGATCTGGATGGCGATGGAGAGATTGACCTTGGCGAAGACATCAATGATAACGGGAATTTGGATGGGGGTACCGCCGAGACCAAAGTCCGGGCATTGATTAAGGATAACCGATTGTTTCTGGTAGGGCTGGCAGGTGGACGTACTCTCATCGATTTGAGGGATGACGATGATGTTCTTTTAGGGCTGGGATTTTTTGAATTAAACAGCAAAGGGTTTCCTATCCAGAAAGAACTTCAGTTTGATTCTGATGACCAGAGCCTCACCAATCTTATTCAGGAACCTCAAACTGCAAAAATCGAAATCAATGGAAAACAGGTGCCCAGTGATAACAACGTTTTTTCAGGGGTGATAGAAGATACTGATCTGATCATCAAACAAGCTTCGGAAAAGGCCGCTCAGATTAATATTTCCATTGATGCCGCAACATTTTTTTCCCAGATCAAAACTCTGGTCAACCAATTCAATAGCTCCATATCTAAAATTAATGACCTCCTCGAAGTCTCGCAGGCTTTTAAGCGGGATGGAGATATTCAGGATATCCGCAATGACCTCACCTTCAAACCGCAGGCAAGAGTGCGGGAACTTGATCAGCGTAATGAAAGCATAGACACACTCAGGGGACGACCGGGAAACCCGTTTGCAACGGGTATCGAGGTGGTTAATACAGAGAAAAGCAACCTGCAAGAGGTTGCTGTCACCTCTGCGGTTCAGGCTGTTAAAAGCGGAATAGGCAGGGCTTTTCAAAGCGATGATGAAAAACTTTTACGCAGATTGGGTGCCATAGGTATTCGTACTCTGACAGATGACACCTTTGCACTAGATGAAAAAGAACTCCGGCGTGGGCTCGATTCAAACACGGTAGAAGTTTATGACCTTTTCACAAACTCTGAGACCGGAATCCTGCCCAGTCTCGCGGAAATACTGGAAATCATTTTGCGAGAGGAGTTGGGTGAACTGGCAATTGAAGAAAGTGAAATTATTGCACAGTCCCGTTCGCCAAGGGCTTTGGCAGCAAATTTTCGAAAGTTTACAGAAAACACTAATCTTGAAAACACAATACAAACTCTTATAGCGGTGGTGTGAATTTAAATTATGAATAAGAAAAAAATAGAAATTGTCAGTCTTCTCAAACACAAGCAGAAAACCTGCACCCAGCTCCTCGAAAAAATGGGAGAGCAAATGAAGGCTGTAGACACTCAGGATGAGCCCCAGTTAGCAACGATTGTCGAGGAGAAGGAAGTGTTGATCTCCGGGCTCAACGAGACAGATCGAAAAATCGCCGATTTAGTGCGTGATTTGGATCAAACCACTCTCGACTCACTGATTCGTGAAAATGAAGGACTGGCACAGGGCATCGAATCGGATTTGGAAAAAATCATTGAGCAGGAAACCGTTTGCCAGACAAAGCTCAACCTTGTGAAAAACGAAGTGCTGGAAAAGATCAAAGCCGTGAAAAGTGGTCAGCGGCTTTTAAAAGGATATGGAGTATCTCAAAGAATTAAATCAAAGATTTCTAAAAACGTTTAACTAATTAAGGAAGAGATCATGGAAATTTCAATTGTTACTGTCAATCGGGTTTTTAAAACCTATCAAGGGCAGGCGCGCATTGCAGAACTAAACAGTAAAAATCCGGTTAAACGGGTTCAGGGGCAACGAGACCGGGTCAGCATTTCGAATGAGGCTAGAGCCGCTCTCTCTGCCCAATCTGTTAAAGGGGCTTCATTGTCAGAGGCTCAGAAGGTCGAGGCCGGGGAAGTTACGGCGGAAAATGTGGAACCCCAAACAGTTCAAACCGAGGAGGTTGAAACGGCATCTGCAGTTCTTGCAGGATAAAAGTTCTTGATTTAAGAAACTTTGGTGTTTGTGTGGGATGAGTTTTTTCGAAGGTTAAAATATGTGGAATTATTGAGCTCAATAGTCCAGCTCATTTGTGACCTTGGTGTTTCTTGGTTTTCATTCAACACACCCTTTTTAAAACACTTCGATTCTGATACTATCCTTCCTTTGATTTGAAAATATTTTTTACTGGTTTTTCCCATGATTTGTATCCCCATTGTTGGCCCCTCCATGTCCAAAGCTCAGGAGCAGATCGATTCCGCTTTAGCGATTGCCGATATTCTGGAGCTGCGCCTGGATTTGATTGAGTCTGTAAATCTGAATACTCTGCTTGATGTGTCCACGTTGCCGGTCATCGTTACCAATCGTTCCAAACACGATGGTGGGCAATTTAAAGGATCGGATGAGGTCCGCGTGCAGTCACTTCGTGATGCCTTGAAGTCCGGGGCCGATTTTGTGGATATTGAAGTCTCCACTCCGAGGGAATATTTGCAACCCTTTTTGGAAGAGAGCGATTCCTCAAAGATTATTCTTTCTTATCACGATTTCTCACACACTCCCGAAGATTTCAATCCGCTTTATGAAACCATGTGCGAGATGCCTGGGGAAATTATCAAAATCGTCACTTACGCCCGAGACCTGAGTGATAACCTGAAAATGTTTGAACTGCTTAAACGTTCCAAAAGCGAGAAGCAAAAACTTATTGGACTCTGCATGGGCGACCTGGGAGAAATCAGCCGAATTCTTTCTCCGTTGTTTGGCGGATACCTGACCTTCGGCAGTCTTGAAACAGGTCAGGAAAGTGCTCCGGGTCAGATTCCTGCAAAAACTCTCAAAGATATTTATCGGGTCAACGGCGAGCGTTCTGATTTTAAGGTTTATGGGGTCATTGGCAATCCAGTTTCAAAAAGTCTGGGATATCTGGTGCATAACCGTGCTTTTCAGGAAAAAGGCTCTCCCGATATCTACGTTTCTTTTCTGGTCGATAATGTTGAAAAGTTTTTCAACAGCTTTAAAGATTTTTTTAGCGGGTTGAGTGTGACAATGCCAGCGAAGGAACAGATCATGCCCTTGTTGAGCAAAGTAGATGAAACGGCCCAAAATATCGGAGCGGTCAATACGGTGGTTAAAGAAGGAACAGACTGGGTGGGTTATAACACCGATTGCTCAGGTGCCATTTCAGCTCTTGAAGCTTGTACTTCATTGAAGGGCAAAAATGTGTTGATTTTGGGTTCGGGTGGTACCGCCAAGGCTATCGGGTACGGCGTGAAAGAAAAGGGTGGAAAATTAACGGTGACCTATAACAAAAATAAAGAACGCGGCGAAAGCCTGGCAAAAGAACTCGATTGCGAGCTAGCACATGCGCGTGATGCGGGAACGCGTGACATTGATGTTCTGATCAATTGTTCGCCGGTTGGCATGAGTCCGAATGTCACTGAAAGCCCGTTTCTGGCAAGAGATTTCAAAGAAGGCATGGTGGTGTTCGACTCGGTATATAATCCGTTAGAGACGCGGCTTTTACGCGAAGCCAAATCGGCAGGATGCAAGGTCATTCCGGGTTATGAATTGTTCATCAACCAGGCGGCTCGGCAGTTTGAACTCTGGGCCGGTCAACCTGCCCCCATCGAAACCATGCGTGAAGTATTGTTGGAAAAGTTAACCACCGCTAGCGGGGGTTAGCCCGAGGCCCGGTAACGGGGTATGGTTGGGTCCACTACTTGTGACCATGCATCGATGCCACCTACGAGGTTGTGGACGGTTTTGAATCCACATTCCAGCAATTCGTTCGCCGCTCTTTGCGAACGTTCCCCAAAGTGGCAGATCACCACAATTTCTTCTTCGAAAACAAATTCCTGCTGTCGGTCAACGACCTCAGCCAGAGGAAAATTTTCTGATCCGTCTATGGCGGACAGGGAAAACTCCCAGGGCTCCCGCACATCGAGCAAAAAGATGTCTTCCCCGCTATCGAGTTTCTTTTTTAGTTCAACCGCTTGCAGTTGATTGACAGAGTTCATCGACATGATTATTGAAAACCGATCAAAGGCCAATAGAACAAGAGGAGAAACAGGTAGAAAACCAGACCCATTAAGCTGAGTATGCTTCCTGACCAGATCATCTCTTTCAAGGTCAGGAACCTTGAAGAATAAGCCAGTGCCGAGGCCGGAGTGGCAATTGGTAAAATGAATGCGAAGTTGCTGGGTAGTATTACAGTCAAGGTTGCCAGTGCTGGGCTGATACCGTATGCCGGGCTCATGCTGATAGCCGTCGGCAGAAGGATGGCGATGACTGCCGAGTTGCTCATGAAAGTGGTGAAGAGTGTGGACAACAACGCGATGACCAAAAGAAAAACGATACGTGATTCGATCAATCCCGAAAACAGTTGTTGAGCCAGCCACAATGCCGCTCCCGATTCCGACATGGCTTCACCCAGACAGATAGCACCGCCATACATCAGGACAATGGCCCAATTGATATGAGCCTCCACCATTTTCCAGGTAATTAGATTCAGCACGAACAATAAAACGATAGAAATGATGGCGATATTGGCGATGCCCAACTGGTCACCATACCCGAACCAGCAAAAAAGCGTGGCTCCCATTACCAGTGCGATGCCTTTTTCCTGAAAGGTCAACTTCCCCATAACCAGGGCTTTTTGTTTTAGTGCTTTTCGTGCTCGATCGATGTTTTGAATGTCTGAGGGAAACAAGACTTTCAAGGCCACCCACCCACCTGCAAACAGGAGAATC
>JAJDBI010000299.1 GCA_029261435.1 Nitrospinaceae bacterium | reverse complement strand
ACTGAGGTTTGTTTCCTGTAGACTAGGAGGGAATTGTGAGAGATCTCATTTTGATGATTGCGAAGTCGTTGGTGGACAAGCCTGATGAAGTGGATTTGCAGGAAGTGGAAGGCGAAAAAACAACGGTATTGGAATTGAGAGTCGCGAAAGAAGATTTGGGAAAGGTCATTGGCAAGCAGGGAAAAACTGCCAGGGCCATGCGCACTATCCTGAACGCGACGGCTACTAAATTAAAAAAACGGGCTGTGCTGGAAATTATTGAATGATATGGATTGGATTTCGTTTGGCAAGCTTGGTCGCACCCACGGACTTAAAGGCGAGTTGAAGTTTTTTCCGAATGACCCTGAAGAGATCGATTCTTTACGCGGTCAAACTGTGCGGTTAGATGTAAAGGAAGTAAAGGTTCAATCGATTCGCGGGGCCAACGTCCCCTTCATTATTAAGTTAGAAGGAGTCCATGATATTGACTCGGCAAAACTTCTGACCGGGACCGAAGTGTTGGCTAAACGTGAAATTCTCAAGCCTCTTCAGGAAGGCGAGTATTACCGCTTCGAAATTGAAGGACTTGCCGTATTCGATGAAGAGGGCCGACCCTATGGGGTCATTGAAGAGATTATCCCCACGGGGAGCAACGATATATATGTGGTGCGAAACGGGGATCAGGAATGGATGCTCCCTATGATTGATTCGGTGGTCAAGTCCATCGATCTGAAACAGAACAAACTGATTTTTCATCGTATTGAGGGTTTGCTTGAGGACACTCCGGTTTGACATTGTCAGTATTTTTCCGGGGATGTTTGAGTCTCCTTTTGGGGACAGCATTATCCAGCGGGCTCGCGAAGAGGGATTGCTGGATATTCACGTTCATGATTTGCGCGACTACAGTCTGAATAAGCACAGGAAGGTGGATGATGCTCCTTTCGGAGGCGGAGTGGGCATGGTCATGAATGTCGAGCCCATCGCCCGTGCCATTACTGCGGTCAAAAAGGAAGTTCCCGAAACCCGGACGATATTATTATCCCCCGGAGGTCGACCTTTCGATCAGGAAAAAGCCTGGGAGCTATCGCGCTTACCGAGCCTGACTCTGATCTGCGGTCGTTATGAGGGCATTGACGAGCGGATTCGTCTGCACTATGTCGATGAGGAAATTTCCATAGGGGATTATGTTTTAACGGGCGGAGAACTTCCGGCTATGGTTCTCGTTGAGGCTGTATCAAGGTTGTTGCCGGGGGTGTTGGGTGACCCGGAATCGGTGGTGGAAGAATCTTTCCACGACGATTTGCTGGAATACCCGCAATACACCCGGCCTCGGGATTATGAAGGACTCACGGTTCCAGAAGTTCTGGTTTCTGGCGATCCGAAAAAAATACGCGACTGGCAAAAGATGGAAGCGTTAAAAAAAACCGCGCAGGTTCGACCCGACTTGCTCGAAAAAAATAAACGGGTTTGATACAGGTTGACTTTGGATAAGGCGCATTATTCAAATATTCATTTGGCGCTGGTCCATTTTCCCGTCTATAACAAGACCGGGGAAGTAGTGGTGTCATCCGTCACCACTCTTGATGTGCATGACATTTCGCGTGTCTGCCGGACGTATGGAGTGGGTGCTTTTTATGTGGTAACGCCTTTGAAGACTCAGCAGGAGCTGGTCGAAAGGCTGGTCGGTCATTGGCTGAAGGGTCATGGGGCGGAGTACAACCCGACCCGCAAGGAAGCTTTGCTGAAAACCCGGGTTATAAAAAGCCTGGAAGATGCGGTGGCTGATGTGACTGAACAGGCCGGGGAAAAACCCTGTGTAGTGGTTACCGGTGCGAAACAGCAGCCGAACAGCATTGGATATGAAAATTTTAGAGAGCAATTGCAGAAGGGTGGTCCCGTGCTTTTGGTTTTTGGCACTGGCTGGGGACTGGAAAAAAACCTGACCCGCAATGCCGACTATGTGTTGGAACCCATCGAAGGGAATAGCGGGTTCAATCACCTGCCGGTAAGAGGAGCGGTAGCAATTATATTGGACCGCCTGTTAGGCAGGTCCTGATAAAGAATTTTAAACGGAATCGAAAATCATCAATTAGTTAATATATAGACACCCAAGGAGAGAGGTTCATGAATTTAGTAGATCAGGTTGAAGCAAAAGAAATGAAGAAGGAAGTTTCCGATGTTCATATCGGCGACACCGTCAAGGTGCATATGCGCATCGTTGAGGGTGAGAAAGAACGTATTCAGGTCATTGAAGGTGTGGTCATCAAAATGCGCGGTGGTGGTTCTCGCAAGACCTTGACCGTTCGAAAAATTTCCTTTGGTATTGGAGTGGAACGTATATTCCCGTTTCATTCTCCCAGAGTTGAAAAAATTGAAATCGTCCGCCGCGCCAAGGTGCGTCAGGCCAAACTGTATTACCTGCGTGAATTACGTGGCAAAGCGGCTCGCCTGAAAGAGCTCAAGGCACCGCGTCCTACGACCAAGGTGAAAAAGGTCAAGACCCGAGGGAAAAAAGCTAAAGCCGCAAAAGCTGCCGCTAAAAATGCCTGATAATTTTATAGTGGTTTTGCCATAGATTTGAAAAGAGTATTGTCCCACCCTCTCTCCCTTTAAAAGGAGAGAGGGTTTTTTTGTTTCAGTAGTTGTTCACCCCAATGAATCTCCGACGATGTAAGCGCGATATCTCAAATCGTACACTGAACGAGTGATCCTGCCTTTTTTGCCATCTCTTATTTAAAGCTCTCTATATTGAGCTACGCTTTCTTACTGAAGTTCCAACTCGATTTTCAAGCTTATTTTTCGTAACCCCTCCCATATAAAGCAAAAAACACGCTGGTCGAATGCTCTTATTTATCGAAATCATGTTAGGGGAATAATTTACACATTCAATGTGGTTTTAATTGCTGGTTTTGCTATGAGGAAGTGTTTGGATTTATTTGGAATGCGAATAATGCGAAAAAACAGTATCTTTGTTGCGATAATCATTCACTCTCAATGTATAATATTCCTGCTAACCACTTTTTAGAGTGTACGGTTTTTCGTCAAATTAAGGAAAATTGTTTCTCACCTGAGTTGATGAAAACTTTAGAGAGAAAGTATGGGTTTGCTGAAAATAAATTCCATTGTAAGGTTTTTAGCCATTCTCGTATCATCTTTATTCCTGGTATCTGGATTTGCAAAACAAGCTATGGCAGGAAATGGACAAAATGAAGTTGCCAATGGCGATACCGTCACAGCCACTACGGTTGGTGGGGTTGGGGCAACTTTAACAAGTGGGCTCATCGAATCTAACGAAACTGGGTCGACCAGTATCATCATTGACAGCAATTCTGGAGTGGTTACTCTTGGAAATAATATAAACCCGCTTGATTCATTCACGCTTACAGAATCAAGTGGGAGCACGACTCAAACGATCAACATCAATACTTCAGGCGCAACGAATGGGGTAGTTTTTGCCGATGACTTGGTGGTCAGTAGCACGGCTTTCACAAACAGTTTGACGGTGACAGCCGTAGACGACAATATTACGTTTCGAGGCAATGCGACTACTTCAGGAGGCGGAACAAACTCAATTGCCATAGTGGGTGGAACAGGAACATCGACTTTGTCCCTCACTTTTGATACGGCGAATGTTGAAAATATTGTTTTTGATGCTTCCATCAATGCTTCGAATACGCTAGATACGATCACCATGAATGTCAACAATTCACAAGGTGGTACAAATACAATTGCTTTTTCCCAAAATATTGGTGCTACGGCGGCAGTAGATATTTTGAATGTTGGAGCAAATGCAGCTGCAACCTTCAATGGTACTGTGAATGCGGATGCGTTAAATATTTCAAGCACCAAGACAACCACCTTCAACGGTACTGTTACGGGTACTATCAACTTTACCGTAAATGGCACGATAAGTGTTGCTGATGGCGCAAATATTACAGGCTCTATTACTAACACCACCACGAACGAAGGAACCTTGAGTGTAGCTGGGACAAGCACTTTCAGTGGCGATGTGGGTTCGACCATTGCAGGTCTGAATGCCGTCAATATTCAGGGTAGCGGAAAAACTGCAACTTTCGCCGGCGATCTTAAAGCAACAACAACGACGATCAGTAATTTAGCGGCCATAAAATTCACCAAAGCCGCCACAACTGTTACTGGTTCTCTGACAGCAGCAGGTACTTCGGGCATCATTGATGTTGGGACTTCAACCGTTACCGCTTCCGGCACGGTTACACTTGGAGCCTCTGCTAAACTTGGAGTCACTATTGGGACGACCAACGGTCAGTTGGTGGCGACAGGTGGGGCAACGTTGGCTGCAGGGACTACCATTGTTCCAACGGTTAGCGGTAACCTCACTTCGGGAACCGCCATTGTTATTCTTGTAGATGGTAATGGTGGCGGTATCGGGACCTCTGTCGATAATATTGTTATTACCGACAATAATTCGCAATTTAATTTTACCCTGGCGCTGAACGGTAACAACCTGGAACTCACTGCCACAGCAGTCACAACAGATATGAGTAGTAATGCAACGGCTGTTAAAAATGTTGTTGATGTGGCCTTTGCCAGCGATTCCACTTTGTCCTCAGCATTGGACGGGTTAGCGGGTTCCCCCGAAGAGGGGACAGCTTTGGAATCATTAGCTCCGGTGGTGGATGGTGGGTCCGTCATTGGTACTGTTTTGGCAGGAAGAGCATCCTTGAACACGTTGTCCTACCGACTTGCCAGTCTGCGAACAGGAATTTCTGCCGGACAAGGTCTTTCAGCAGGAGATGAAGTGGGTGAGGAAAAAAACTTCTGGCTCCAGGGATTAGGATCCTATGTGGATCAGAGCGAGCGTCAAGGGATTCAAGGTTTCGAGGCGAGCACAGGGGGTTTTGCTTTTGGTGCTGACAAGCAAATCAATAATAATTATCTTTTAGGTCTGGCGGGCAGCTATTCGCATACAGATGTAAACTCCCGACTCTCGGAAAATCAGACTTATATCAACAGTTATCAGGGGATGGTTTACGGGGCATATGATTTTGGTGATAACTATCTGGATGCCCAGTTCGGGCTTGCATATAACGATTATTCCGGTAAACGTTTTATTTCCGTAGGTGCCGTTGATCGGCAAGCGAATGCAGACTACGAGGGATATCAGTTCACTACAAAATTTGAACTTGGACGGGACCTTGCATTACCTAATGAGCTTGAATTCACTCCCAGCCTGGGCTTGTCCTGGACGCACGTTGAAATTAATGACTACACTGAAACGGGAGCGGGTGCGTCGAACCTGATTGTTAACGATCAGGACTATGACATCCTCAACCTTTCTTTTCGTGGAGAGCTTCGCCGCACATGGGGTATCAGCCAGGGAAGCCTGACACCAGAAGTACACCTTGGATATAACTTCGAAGCCATTGACGATAAAATTCAAACCGTTGCGGCTTTTACCGGTGGTGGGAACACGTTTCAGTCCACCGGATTCGATCCTGCAAATCATAGTGCAATAGGGGGGACAGGTCTAGCTTACTCAGGCGACAACTTTGATCTTGTGGCAACTTACGACTTTGAAGCCAAGCAGGATTTTGTCAGTCATTCAGCTTTGCTGAAAGGGCGTTGGAACTTCTAAAGACTTTCTCTTTGCCAGTGCCTCCATATTATCCAGGTAGATTCCAGTAGCTATTGTAATAAGATTAGACTCTAGTTACTGACCGAGACCATTTTTTATGAATGATGAAAGCATGCATGGATTGAAGTCTTATTGCAGACTTTTGATAAATCTCGTTCTGCTTGCTTTGGTCACACAAAGTTGTGTGGGCCATAGTCCCGAAGATACCGCTGTTGCCGTTTCTGACAGGGCACAGTTGCATAAAGCTGAACTCAGAGGAGAAGACTTCATCCTGCGGGTTTATTACCGTTTTGATAAGCTTGGTGCACCGTTGCGAATTTATCTGGAAGGAGATGGCAGAGCTTGGCTCACAAAAACACGCGCCTCTCGCAACCCGTCACCCAAAAACCCTGTAGGTCTGTATCTGGCGGCACAAGAACATAAAGGTAACGTCATGTACATAGCCCGCCCGTGCCAGTACATCTCGTTTGAAAAAAACCCTAATTGTGAATATCCTTATTGGACGGATAAACGCTTTGCCTCTGAGGTTATCGACAGTGTGTCGGCAGTGATCGATACTGGAAAGAAAAAAGCCGGTGCAGAGAAACTGGAAATTGTTGGGTTCTCAGGCGGTGGCGCGGTGGCTATACTTGTGGCCGCTCGTCGGTCAGATGTTAGCGGCATACGCACCGTGGCAGGAAACCTGGATCACAGGGTTTGGACTCAGTATCATGAAGTAGATCCCTTGAGAGGATCTTTGAATGCCGCAGATGTGGCAGAAGAAGTCGCCCATATTCCTCAAGTCCATTACGTAGGCAGTGAGGATGAGAATGTGGGTCGCTACGTTGCTGAAAGTTTTCGCTCCAGAGTAGGTCGAGATAACTGCATCAAAATAGAAATGGTGAAAGGTGCAAACCACTCTATAGGATGGGAACAAGCCTGGCCCGATCTCATTGCCGTTGCCATTCCAGACTGCCGCTAGCAGGAAAATTGCATGACAAATTTCTTGTCAGATGAGATCATTGTGCGCGATAGTCACCCTTTGCATGTACCGAGCTTGTAAATAGAACTGGGTAAATCCCTTGATGGAAAGTTCAGGTTTTCCAGTGTGAAAAATTGAAGTCCATATTTGGCTGAAACCCATTTTCAGATTTGTTCCCTTCTTTAACTGCCCTCTGAAATCTTGCTGGATTTATTATCACCTTCATTTACAATTGTGCGGGGAAAATTAATAGGAACTGAATAAGTTCTATTTTGATTATCCCCAAACGTAGGAGCATGAGGTTAGTGTGTCGATCAACGCATCAGTATTAGATACAGCAATGAATGCGCAAAGCGAGTCTAATCTCTGCTATAAGACAGCAAAGGTGATGACACATTGCGAACCAGATAATGGACAGACGCCTGACGAGGTATATAGCAAAGAAAAAATTTATCAGAGGATGCCGCTGATAACAGCATAATAGCCACATAATAGTTGTCTGATGGTAGCTTAACTTTGACCGAAATTGATCCGGGTAAACAGGATCATCTCTCTACCGTATTTTAATAATAAGAAAGATAAAACTATGAATCATGTTTTCAACAAGAGTTTTTTAACAAATTTAATTGCTGTTTTAATTATTGCTGGTGGTTATTTAAGTCCTGTAGAACCAGATTTGATGAAATCCATTGGCTTTTTTGCGCTCTCAGGTGCAGTCACTAACTGGCTGGCGATTCATATGTTGTTTGAGAAAGTTCCATTTTTATATGGTTCTGGAGTGATTCCTAATCGTTTTGATGAATTTAAATTAGCGATTAAAGACTTAATGATGAAGCAGTTTTTTACTCAGGAAAATGTTGAACAGTTCATTGAAAGGGAGGAAGAGCAGGGTAGTCGTATTTTTAATATAGACCCGCTGTTGAACGCCATTGATTATGAGAAAATTTATAAAGGGTTGGTGACCTCCATAATGGAGTCTTCTTTTGGCTCAATGTTAGAAATGATGGGTGGGGAGCAGGCGCTCATTCCTTTAAGAGAACCCTTTATTGAAAAAATGAAAACTACATTGCGTGAACTGGTAGAGTCTGAACGTTTTAAAGATGTCTTGAAGCAGGGATTGGATTCCCATAAAGTTGGGCAGGATGTTGTGTCTAAAATAGAAACGATTATTGATAAACGTTTAAATGAATTAACACCTCAATTGGTTAAGGAAATGGTTAAAAAAATCATCAAAATTCATTTAGGGTGGCTGGTCGTTTGGGGTGGAATATTTGGTGGTGTTTTAGGTGCAGTATTTAGTTTTGCCTGATAAGAGTTGTTTCATACGGACCTGCCGCATTCATTTAGTTGCACCAATTTTTTTCTAGTTAGTATTTCCATCTTAACGGGCAGGATGAGTAAAGATGAGGGTATGCTTTATAAGGTGGGGTTGATGAGTGTAGAAAATTAGATGTCAGAAGACCCAAAAGTAGAGCTGAGACTTTCCATAGAATATCTGAGTCCTTAACAATTGTAGAAAAAATGGGCTTTCTGAGAAGTTCTAAAGTTGGTTTCTCCTGACAAAATACCTCTGACCAATTTCCAAATTTGCTCCACTCTTGGTTGATGTCAAACAACAAAGGATATTCGCGCTTTCTGGAAACATTTCTGCACCCTTTTGAGAAGTAAAGGGGAAGAGGCCTCCCTCATGAGAAACCACTTCCCCTTATCGTGCTAGACGTGTCTTTGATCAGGAGAGCTTCTCAACATCTCCTACTATCCTTGCTCAAACCACATGACTTCGTCTCTTGTAGCCAGCCAAAATCCTTCTAGTCATTTAATCAAACTAAGAAGGATCACCCATCCAGAGAGGGGTGTAGACGTGGTCAATCATCTCATCACGCAATTCTAGTTGTTCATTTGTACTCCGTGACTCTGACTTGACTTCATCCTGTGGTCCTGGTGCAGGATCTATAGAACCCATCCAGAGAGGTGTATAAACGTGGTCAATCATCTCATCGCGTAATTCTAGTTGTTCGCTCGAACTCTGGGACTCTGACTTGACTTCATCCTGTGGTCCTGGTACGGAATTATTAGAACCCATCCAGGCAGGGGTATAAACGTGGTCAATCATCTCATCGTGGTTTAGTTGCTCACTCGCATTGGAAGAATGAGGTTGCCCTGTAATAAGGGCGAATGTAACCAGAGCTGAAAAGAGAATTGAAGTATTTATTGATTTTAATTGAGCAGTCATGATGGTATCTCCAAATAATGGATTGTTATTAAGGCCGCCGGGATTTCTGAACTTTATTGTCAGCATTCAAAAAGCCTGAGCTGACGGCTAACCGAGAAAATATTTCCTGACTGATTCGTAAAAAATTAAAATGTAAATCTTTCCTGTTTTAAGGGTTAATAAATATTTTTTGCCAATTTACTATTTATGATGCGCGGAATTTAGATTGGTTTTATTGATAATATTGTTTAAAATCATTAATATTATTAATATACTCAGGGTAAGCTCTTTTGAACTATCAGCATTTATATTATTTCCGGACCGTGGCTGTGGAAGGAAGTGTTTCAAAGGCGGCGCAAAAGCTGAGGCTGGGTCAGCCGGCAATCAGCCTTCAATTGAAACAGTTTGAAGAATATCTGGGGCATAAACTGTTCGAGCGAAAAAATCGCAAGTTGATTCTAAATGATGTGGGAAGGTCTATTCTGGATTATGCAAATCAGATCTTTCGATTGGGAGAAGAGCTGGAGGAGGTTATAAATGATCAGACTTTTGACAAACGCGTCCATTTGCAGATCGGAGTTTTGGACAGTATCCCAAAAAAATTGATTCAGCTTCTGATTAAGGCTGCCATGAAAATTTCTGACTGTACTATCACTGTTTTAGAAGGTGAAGGGGGTTATCTTTTTCGAGAGCTTCTTTCTCACAAAATTGATCTGGTGATTTCCAACTACCCACCATCAATCGGTAATACGAAACAGTTTAACTCTCGTCTGCTGGCAAGCTCGCCAATCTCTATATTCGCGGCTTCAAAATTTAAGCATCTAAAAAGCAATTTCCCTAATTCCCTCAGAGATCAGCCTTTCATTTTTCCGACCCTGCACAGCAAGCTGCGTCACGACCTGGAACATTTCTTTCGGGTGAACGAGATTTCCGTCAAGCTTATAATTGAAACTCAGGACACTGCAGTGCAAAAGATGCTGGGAATCGAGGGGCTGGGGCTGGTTCCTTTGCCAGACTTTGCTGCTAAGAAAATCATGCAAAAAGGTGAGCTGGTGAAGCTAGGCACATTACCAGAGCTAAAAGAAGGTTTCTGGCTAATTTCGAGTCCACGCCAAATTCAAAATCCGGTTGCCTCCTCCCTTTTTGAAACCTTTCAACTCAAGGTTTTCCAGAAATAAGTCATCGGAGTTCTTTCGCGAACTTCGGCATCAATGCATACAGCCTGAACCGAGAGCAAAATTGATTCCTTCTGTGTATACCATTTTTTTTTGGCGGATTATCCATCAGATAAACCCCCCAAACTAAACCTCAGGTTATAACTACTCTAGTATCGGTTTACCTTTGTTGGTCCTTTGATATACCCGTTTCGGGCATGAGGTTCAGGGAAGAATATAACGAACTCAGGGTGTCAAAGCTTCAACAGAAACACCGGGAACGGGCTTGGGTTTTTCGGGTTCTTCTTTATCTGTTTTCTCAGCCGGCAGGTTAAATGTTTCGCCCAGTCCGTGTTGTAGTTTGACATTCTGGTATTTATATTTAGCGCGGGAAAGGTAGGTTTTCAATCCTGCAATGCGGGTTTTATCGGCAGGGTGAGTGGAGGCCCATTCTGGAGGCCCCTTGTCTCCTTTGGCTTGACTGAACCGTTGCCAGAACCGGATAGCTTCTTCAGGGTCATATCCGGCTTTAGCCATATAGACCAGACCAATCTGGTCGGCTTCCCCTTCATCGCCTCGGCTGAAAGGCAGAGTGATGCCATACATAACACCCAGACCCAAAGCACCCAGAATAATGTTCCGCTGAGTATTGTTTCTCAGGCTGATGCTGGCACCCATCATGGCTCCGCTCAGAAGCATTTGCTGCGACATTCTTTGGGCTCCATGCCGGGCAATGACATGCGCGATTTCGTGACTCAATACGGTAGCAAGTCCGGCTTCATTTTTACAAATACGTAACATGCCGGTATATACCGCAACCTTGCCGCCGGGCAGGGCAAAAGCATTTTTCTCTTCTGACTCGATCAACCTGAACTCCCAGTCCAGTTTGGGCATGTCACTCACCTCTACGATCCGTCGGCCCACACGCTGCAGCACCTGGTTTAGATGGGTGTTTTCTGAAACCTTCTGGTCTTTCAGAGTTTGCTGGTAAGCTTGTTTGCCCAATGCAATTTCCTGGGACAAAGGAATAAGAATCAGAGCTTGCCGATCGGAGATCGGTGTGGTGGCACAGGCGGTCAAAAGAAAAACCATGAATACAATTTTTAATGAATTTTGCATAGATTAATTATAGAAGGCCTTGGTGTGGTTTTCAACCACTTGGCGTTGGGCCGACTAGCAATCGCTCGATTGAGTGAGCAAAAAGCTGTATGGGCTTAACCAGCGAGTGGCTTGCGTCGATAGTGGGAATGTCTTATGCTTTGCCCATGAATCAATGTTTATGGGACTATGAAGTCAAGGCACGTGATCAGGGTTACCAGTTTGTTGCGGGGGTGGATGAGGCCGGGCGAGGTCCTCTAGCGGGGCCGGTGGTTGCCGCCGCTGTGGTGTTGCCTCTCGACACTGATCTTGAAGGCCTGAACGATTCCAAAAAGATTTCTTCTGCAAAACGTGACGAGCTGTTCCCAAAGATACAAATGATGGTTCATGGAATAGCCGTGGTCAACCCGGAAGTGATTGATGAAATCAACATTCTTCAAGCGACGAGGTTGGCAATGAAACAGGCGATGGAAAAATTATCATCAGATCCCGATCTGCTTCTCATTGATGGCAATCAAAAAATAGATTCGCCTGTCGAACAGTGGGCGATTGTGAAAGGTGACGCGAAAAGTTTTTCCATAGCCGCTGCATCTGTATTGGCAAAAGTCACCCGTGACCGTATTATGGAAGATTATCATCGCCTCTTCCCGCAATATGAATTTGCCCGACATAAAGGTTATGGCACACAATTGCATCGGGACTTGATCGCCGAGCATGGTCCTTGTCCAATCCATCGACGAACTTTCAGAGGCGTCACGGAATACCTCCGTTAGTGACTGGATTTATACTGCCGGTAACGGCTTACTTTAGCTTCACGGATTCTTGCACATTAAAAATTTATGCTTTCTTTATCGAATAAAAAATGGTGTCTGGCTGAACCATCTGTGGAAACAGTATCTTTGCTGGAGCGTGGGTTCCAGTTACCCGCTGCGGTGGCAACGATTCTTACTAATCGCGGGGTGACATCTGAAGAAACAGCCAGGGATTTTATAGAAGCGGACTTTGCCCGCCTACACGATCCTTTTTTGATGAATGGCATGCGCCAGGCTGTTGACAGGGTGATTCAGGCATTGGAGAAAAAAGAAGCCATCACTGTTTTCTGTGATTACGATGTCGATGGTGTGACCTCTGCGGCTTTTCTCACACATTTTTTTCGTGACTTGAATTGCTCGGTCGAGGCTTATTTGCCGGAACGTCAGTCGGAGGGTTATGGTCTCAATTCCGCCGCTGTGCGCAAAATCCGCGAGGACGGAGCAGGGTTGATGATCACCGCCGATTGCGGCATTACCGGGGTTAAAGAGGTAGCTCTGGCGAACGAAATCGGTCTGGATGTTATTGTGACCGATCACCATCAAGTGGGAGAGGAAGGTTTGCCTCCTGCCATTGCCGTGCTCAATCCGCATCGCGCGGATTGCGATTACCCCTATCGTTTTTTAAGCGGGGTGGGTCTGGCATTCAAGCTGGCCATTGCTGTGCGTAACGGATTGCATTCGGCAGGCTGGTCCAAAGAACGTTTGCCAAACTTAAAACGACATCTGGATTTGTTTGCCCTGGGTACCATCGCCGATGTTGCTCCGTTAACCGGCGAGAATCATATTCTGGCTTTGCATGGACTCGAAATGTTGTCTGTCACCGCAAAACCCGGCTTGGTGGCTTTGAAAGAAACCGCAGGGATTGTGGGTAATGTCGATGCGCGTTCTGTTGGATTTGGTCTTGGTCCACGACTCAACGCTGCAGGCAGACTGGGTCGGGCCGACAGCGGTCTGCATTTGTTGACATCGACAAATCTAAAGGAAGCCAAGGTTCTGGCGCAAGAGCTGGAACTAACCAACACAGAACGGAAAGAAATTCAGGAAGAAACCGTGGCGGAAGCAGAATCGCTTTTCCGTGATGAAATCGATATTCAAAAAGATAGAGTGATTGTGTTGGCGTCTGAAATTTTTCATCCAGGAGTGATTGGTATTGCCGCAGCTCGTCTGGTCGATAAATATCACCGTCCAACTGTCCTCATTGCTTTGGAGGGAGGACAGGGAAAAGGGTCTGGACGCAGTATCCCGAAATTTAATTTATTCCGAGCGTTTACGGATTGTGGTGACCATCTTGTTCAGTTTGGTGGACATGCTTATGCCGCCGGACTCACCATTGGAGAGGATCAGGTAGAAGCATTCCGCGATGCCATGAATGGCGTGGGACATCGTTACTTAACTGAAGAGGACCTGATTCCAGAAATACGGGTGGATGCGGTTCTGGAGCTGGAAGAGATCGACCGATCTTTTTACAGCCGGATGGCTTTGCTTGAACCCTTCGGTGCTGAGAATCCGGTTCCCTGTTTTTTGTCGCGAGCGGTGAAACTCCAGGAAGTGAAATTGATTGGTAAGGAAAAAAATCATATCCGGCTTCGAGCCCGACAAGGGAAAGGCCAGATTGAAGGTGTGGGTTTTGGATTGGCCGAGGTACTGGAATCGGTCGATGTCACCACGGAACTTTTTGATATCGCCTATGAACTCAATCTCAACACTTGGAACGGAAGAGACAAGCTGGAGATAAAGCTGGTAGACATTCGAGTAAATGCTGGTTCTTAACTCCTCCCCTTGTCAGGGGAGGAGTGATTAGAGAGTTGCGCTTGAGTATTCGTCCGCATTGGGGGCAATGCAGTGCTGGCCCCACGCCGAGTGGCCAATCCCGTGAGAGGGAATTAGCTAGAGCATGTTATGCCGAGATAAACTGTTGCCAATCCATAAAAGTTATTGCTAGTTGGCTCCACGCCGAGTGGTTACTCGACACGCACGGCTTCTTTCGGATTGAGTTTTGCTGCCAGTCGGGCGGGGTAAAGTCCGGACAGTAAAGAAACTCCCCAGAACATCGTCACCATGACCAGCATGAACAGGTAAGGAAAATGCACCTGAATGGTCCACCCGAAAGATTGTTTGTTGATCACAA
>JAJDBI010000298.1 GCA_029261435.1 Nitrospinaceae bacterium | reverse complement strand
CCAAGACCCTCCTCTGAGGACTTTCATTTTCAGCGGACCTTGTGGGCCTTCTGGATTGATTTCAGGGCTGACGCGATAATAGTCTTTGTCATACCAGTCCAGACACCATTCCCAGACATTTCCGGCTGTGTTGTATAGCCCGAAAGGACTGACGCCGGAATGGTAATAGTCGACCGGAGCGGTGAAGGGATAGTTGTCGTTTTCCCCAAAGATATTGAGGAAGAAAAAATTGATGCCCTTGTCGAACTTTCTTCCCCAGGGCCACAATCGGCCATCGTTTCCCCGAGCGGCTTTTTCCCATTCTGCTTCTGTGGGTAGCCTTCGTCCTTTCCATTTGGCGTATGCCATGGCATCGTGCCAATTCACACCGACCACAGGCTGGTCAGGCTCGTTAAAACGGGAATCGTTCCAGAATTTTGGGGCAGGGTGTCCGGTAGCCTGCATGAAAGCTGAGTAGTCCTTGTTGCTCACTTCGTACTTGTCGATGAAATAACCGGGCGTAAAAACGAAGTGCACGGGTTTTTCATCTTCTTTTCCTGAAGTTGTGCCCATTTGAAAATATCCCTGAGGGATATAGATCATTCCAGGAGGAGTTTCAGCTTGTGCGGGAGAGTATAGAAAAACGAATGAAAAAAATACAAGGATGGAAAACAGGCGATGAGGTCGCATGTCGGTGCGCCTGGAGGTCATGATATATCAAAAAATCCGATATGAGTGACCAGGTCTCGCTTCGTTTCTGGTGCGAGGTCTTTGGCCTCCTCTATATTTTCTATATTGATCCACTGGTAATGTCCATTCCAGCAATTGAGGCTCAGTATGGTATTGCCATACCAGTCCATGCTTCTATTCAGGAAAATCGGCCCCTGACATTTTTGGCACTGACCGTGGATCTCTAAATTATTTTTTGATTGAGGCATTACCTTTTTCCAGTCATTGATGAACAGGCTGTATCTATAAATTAAGTTACAAAGGCCTTGACCTGCAAGTTATTTTTAAAAAACTATAAAGTTTGAAACGCTCAACCACCTTGAAATGTCAAGGCTTTTCCGCTTGCATGGCAATGGATAGAGGTTTATGCCCAGTGGGAATTCAGGACTCGGAGGTTGGTGGGTAACCGGTTTTTCTAAGGAGTTCTTTCAGTTCTTCGATAGGAAGCCCGATGATATTGGTTTTCGATTCGGAAAATTCATTAATCATAAAACTGCCTTTACCCTGAATGGCATAAGCCCCGGCTTTATCCATAGGCTCTCCGGTCTGAACGTAGTTCACTATTTCTTCCTCGGTTAAAGACTTGAAGCGGACCTTTGAGGTTACAGTTTTATCGAGAGTTTTTTTGGGACCTACTACACAGATTCCAGTTGCAACACGATGCTCATTGCCGCTCAACCGACGGAGCATTCTTTGGGCGTCGGAGATGTCTACCGGTTTTCCCAGAATTTCCTGATGCAGTGTTACGAGTGTGTCTGCACCGATCACCCAACAGTCAGGATGATTTTTGGCGACAGCTTCAGCTTTGGCGCGCGCCAATAGACGGGCATTTTCTTCAGGACGTAGTCCATAATCGATTTTTTCTTCAACAGAACTGGGAACGACATCAAACTGGTTGGTGATCTGTTTTAACAGCTCCAACCGGCGGGGAGATTGTGATGCCAGAATAAGTTTATGCTTTGTCATAGGTCTGGCAACATACCTGAAACAAATGTCAGGAGCAACCTATTGATTTGAAAATGTCTCTAAACTGCATTTTTCTCTTGCAGGTAGCAATTGGAAATCAAATCCTATATATTAATGCGCTTACCCGGTACAGAAAAATATAACCCCATTGATGAAGGAATTGGTATGGCGGGCGCAACGCATCAAATTCAGGTACGACATATTTTAGTTGAGAAAAGGGATGTGGCAGAATTGTTGATAGAGACAATCGACAGCATCCCTACAGAGACAGCTCGGGTTCAAATGCTGATGAAGCTGGCTGATAAATATAGCATTTGTGCTGCCTCAAAAGAGGATGGTGGAAATCTGGGTTGGCTGGAAGTGGGCTGGAACAAGAGCGACCCCCGGCAACCTCGCGGTGGTTTTAAATCATTGAGCAATGATGAGTTGAATGACTTTATTCTTGATGGAATAGAAAAGATGACCCTGCTTAAAGGAAGGGTGTTTGGTCCCTTTGAGTCCTATGAAGGATTTCATGTTGGAATCATTTGTCAGGAAGTTAAGCTGGACCGGATTCTATAGCCGCCACTCGGCGTGGGGCCAACTGGCAACAGTCTGTTAAGTCGAGATGAACCAGTGGGTGCAGAAAAATCCCTTGCTCATGTCAGCGGAGGATCTTCGCCTGCCAGTACTTCCGCATCTTCACCAACAAAATTATATGCAAAGCAACCGCTTGAGCATCGAACCATATAGTGTGGACAGGATCGACAAGGTTCTTTAGCCTCAGTCTTCTCAAAGACCGTGTTCAGAAATTTAGCTCCCATTTTGGCCATGGCGATGGAGTTCACCTCTTTAAAGTCAGAAACATTTCCCAGTTTCAGATTGTGAAAGGGAAAACAATTGAAGCAGTCGCCCTTCGAGTCAATATCCATAGGACTTCCGTCCGCACACCCGAAATAGAATTCATTATGTTTCCACTCTTCTGTCGGCGGTAACTGTTTGTTGCCGTGAAAATAAAACCGGTCAGTGAGGGACATCTGGTTTTCGCTGATGTCATCCAGAAAGCAGGGTGGCAGCGAACAATCGAAGCGAAAACACAATTGTGGTAATTTTTCCATGACATCCAACATCTTTTTCCCGACTTTCGGGAAGTCCCGGATGGGTAGATAGGTGTTGGCTTCCCCTCCTATAATTGGGAACGCAGGGCTGACACGGATTTTATATTGCTTGTCGCGGGGCAGGCCGGCTTTTTGGTAGATCTGGTCAATTTCCAGGCACTGTTGCTCGAGCTCCTGCTCTTTGGAGTAGAGGTTGATGCTGAAAGTGACGCTGTACCCGTTGATCCGCAACATCCGTTCTGCAACTTCCTTACAACGTTCATGGTTTTTTTCTGAAATATTCTCCATCGTCTGCCAGTTTAACAAAATGGCAAAGTTGATATTTTTGCTGTTGGCACCATTGGGGCCGGCAGTTTTCATCAACAGGTCTAATACTTTGTCGGGCATTAATCCGTTGGTGAATACGCTGAGATGAGAATAGGGGAGAATGGAATCATACGTGTTTTGAAAAATATCAGTGAACTGGGGATGCAGAGTCGGTTCTCCACCCATGAAGTTTATAATGGGTGCATTTTTGATTTTAGGAAGAAACTCGTCCTGGAAATAGTCGTATTCCATGGACTTTCCAGGCGTCTTCACCGTCTCTTCCATATACTCGTCTGCAAAACAGTAATTGCATTTTAGATTGCAGTAACTGTTTAAAATGATATTCACCGGTTGCCTCCTGAGAACCTGAAACGGTTCCGCTATGATCTACCGACCCTCAAAAACAAGCTATCTGCCGGGTCGAGTCGTGAAATTGCCAATATTCTCTGGAAAGGTAATATTATACTATTAGAGGATTCGAAAGGGGTCTTTAATGTCTAGGGATCGAATTTTTTCTTCCTGCGCAGAATTTGTGATGTTCCGGCCTGAACGACGAGTCCCATTTCGCAGGGGTAGGTTCGGACAATGTTTACAAATGTCTGGATGGCGTTGTCTTTGGCATCGGTTTCATCCTCCGCTTCACAGGCATACTCCCACGCAGAACTCAGGGTAGGGATTTTTTCCAACCCGTGCTCTTCCAGCCGCTCGGCAATCTCTTTGTGAGCCTCTTCGCTCAAACCTTTAAACTCTACTGCTATGAACACTTTGTACTGCAAGGTTACCCTCCTTCGTTTGTCAGGGTTCTGAAAAACTTAAGGGGACTAGTGTATAATATGCCGTGCTAAACTGCTAGTAGTAGACGCGGTAAGTCGTAGTTTTACTTTTTTCCCATATAGTGCCACCGGTAACTCTCCGGGACTAGAGGTTCTCGCCTTGTCACCCTTTCAACGATTCATATCCAATATATCCTGGAACGTCTCTGGTAAGGTCTGTGTGCAGATCTTACTTTTTGGCATTTCTATTCTTCTGACGCGTTACCTGGGTAAGGAACGATTGGGTGTCTATGCCACCTTGCTGGTGATCCCTGTTTTTATTCGTTTGCTTAGCCAATTAGGGCTGGAGACTGTGATCAATAAAAAGCTCCCCGAATTGATGGTGGAAGACCCCACGGGACGACAGGGTAGATATTTGGTCCGCAAGCTCCTGCAGGTTCGTGCAATGACGACTCTGGCGTTTGGAGTCATTCTTTATCTTTGTCTGCCTTATTACTTTTCCTTGATACATATGCAGGAATTGATTGCGTATAGGTTTGCTCTCATCGCTTATTTTTTTATCATCACGCTGAACTCCATTTTCAGCACGCTGTTCATGACGCGTCTGGAGTATAAAACGGTAACATTGTCGGAAACCTTCTGTGCGCTTTTAAATTTATGTTTTCTGGGAATTTTCATATATCTGGATTATGGGGTTTTCGGGGTTCTATATGCCTACATCCTTTCCACCACAATCAATATTATAATTTATTATGTGTTGGCGGACCTTAAAGGGGAAACTCAGGCACCCGACTGGCAGGAAATGGTTCCGTTGGCGCGAGCCTCCTACTTGACGGGTTTGTTGAGTATAGGGCTGATCACGCAGAGCGATATTTTGTTGATGAACTATTTTCATGTGGAGCCAGCAGGAATTGGTTTCTATCACCTTGCAACAGGGCTCGGAGGAATGCTTGCCTTTATTCTGGCAGGAGTGGGGCCCCTGGCGCTATCCATTCTTTCTGAAACTTATGCGCGGGAATCGGCTGAAGGTCTGTCCCGCATCTGGTGCCAGATAGTAGGGTTCGCCAGTTTCCTCACTGTGCCGATTTTTGTGTTTGCTTTTTTTAATGCTGAGTCATTAATTCACTTTGTGTATGGCGAACAATTTAGTCCTGCTGGCAAGGTGCTGGCTTTTTATATCCTGTTCATTGGTCTTGCAACTGTAGCCGGGTTTGACTTTGTCACTTCCACTTTATTCATTCTTCATCAACGAAATACGGTTGTCCGGGTGACGGTCGAAGGCAGCCTGATTAATATTGGGCTAAACCTGATTCTGATACCACTTTATCAAGAGATGGGTGCAGTTGCAGGCACTGGTGCGGCAATGGTCTATATGGTTTTTCGCCAGCTTTTTGTGATTCAAAGACAAGTAGACATTCTTCCGGTTCTTCCGACTATTGGAAAATGCCTGCTATTTTCATTTTTGGCAGTAATTCCAGCGCAGATGTTTTCAATCATTGTATGGGATCAAATCATGCTGGAGGCATTGATTTATGCGTTGACATTTGTGGTTCTACTCGCAGTTCTAAAACCGTTTACCGAAACGCAGGCGAAAGTGTTAGAGGGCATTCACCCAGAGCTTCCCGCATGGATAAGCTGGCTTGTGCGTGGCTAAAAATTTTATTGGAGAGTGCTATTTAAACTTTATAACCTTCTAAGCTTTTTTTGCAATAGCCCAAATGTCGTTACAAAAAATTGAATTTAAAGGAGGGACCAAAGAAAGAGGGTACGCGTGGCATAGAATTTGTCGAAAAATTTCCAATAATTGCATGCCTGTGGAGTCTTTTTTCACTGGGACTACATATTCCGAGCCCAACCAGATTTTTGAATTAAAACCTGTTGTTGACAGATATTTTTTTAAACTTGCAACAGTCTGTTCGTTAACGTGAACCTTGAAGTCCAGTTCGGTGCGGATGGGCCGGGTCAGTAGATTTTGGTGGAATACCCGGTTTAATATTTTATTAATGGGCTGCTCCCAAAATGGGTAGCCAATATCGTTATACCAGCGGTTGGGCGCAGTATGGACAATCAGCTTTCCTTTGGGTTTTAGAACACGTTTGCATTCCTCAAAACTTTTTTTCAATTCTGATGGATACAGATGTTCGACAATATCTGTCATGAATACATAGTCGAAAGTTTGATCCGGGAAATTCAAAGCGGTAGCATTAGAGTGCAGGACTTTTAATTTGCCTTTCAATGCTTCCGATTGTTTATCGATAGTTTTTTGTGCTATTTCCAAAGCTTCTTGAGAGTAATCGATGCCAGTTATCTCAGCCCCTTTTTGCGCCAGTGCCATCATCAGGTCGCCACGCCCACAACCGATATCCAGGGCACTGTCACCTTTGGTCATGCCACTAATTTTAACGGCATAAAGAAATTTTGGGGCTGTTTTGTCTTTGGCGAAATAATGGGCCCCATCGATGGACTCAAAATATTGCTTGTCATACAGCTTGGGGTCGACTCCCTGATTTTCCGGCATAGAATCTGTTTTCTTTTTTGAGGGCAGTTTAAAATGCTCCGGTCATTTATCAATCACTGAGGCCTGTGAACGGCCTCCCTGGGTCACTTACATGATTATAAGTTATTAACGGTCGGTGAGCTCGAGAAGTTGACGGATAATAACCGGGATCAGTTGGAATCAAATAAAGGGCATATTATTGTTAAAATAGCTATTGGTGGATATGATTTCCGGTGAACTTGCCGTTAAGAGTGAGTGCGCTAATTCATGCATTGAAATGAATATTTAGACTTTGGATATGATTAAAAAAGAGACATTTAACTTCTGCGGTAAAAATTTAGGGGCAGGACACCCCGCATTTATTGTGGCAGAAATAGGTTTCAACCACAATGGTGATGTGGAACTGGCCAAACGCATGATCGAGTCCGCCGCAGAAAACGGTGCCGATGCCGTGAAACTGCAGACTTTTGTTGCCAGCGAAATGATCTCCAATACCCTGTTGGCAGATGACCCGGATCATCCGGGGAATGAAATCCCCTTCTATGAATTTTTCCAACGCTACGAACTTTCCTGTGAGGATTACAAAACTCTCATTGCTTATGCACGGACTTTAAATATCCCGCTATTTTCCACGCCTTTTGATGATGCTTCGCTTGATATGTTGATTGAATTGGGTGTGCCTGCGTTGAAAATCGCATCGCCAGATCTGACCTACACTCCGTTTCTGAAAAGAGTGGCCGAAACCGGTTTGCCGGTGGTGCTCTCGACAGGGATGGGTGATGAGAAGGAAATCAGTCAGGCTCTGCAGGCCCTTGGCAAAGCGAAGTCCGTGGTGCTTCTGCATTGTGTGTCGAATTATCCTTCCCAATATGACGAGATGAATCTGGCTTGCATGTCTGGATTACATGACCGCTTCAAATTGCCGGTGGGGTTATCTGATCATACTCTGGATAATTTATCAGCTGTAGTTGCGGCTTCTTTGGGCGCGGTGATGATCGAAAAACATTTTACCCTGGACCGTAAAATGCCCGGAGTGGACCAGTCGATCTCCATGCAGCCGGAAGACCTGCGAAAATTAAAATCAGACATTCTCAACGTCACAAAAATTCTGGGCGAGGGGAAAAAACAAATCCAGGAATCAGAAATCCCTGTCAAACAGTCCGCAAGACGTAGTCTCGTGGCCCGGGTTGATATCCCGGAGGGAACGCCATTACAGCCAGACATGCTGGCCTGCAAACGCCCTGGAACCGGCATCCCTCCCACCGAACTGGATCGCGTGCTGGGAAAATCCGCCAAGGTACCTCTGTCTGCCGAGCAGGCTCTCACTTGGGAAATGTTTTGAAACTTTATAAATATTACCAAATTGCAGATCGAATAAAACCCGGTAGTGCCGTGCTCGATATAGGCTGTGGAGGTGGTGGGCTGGGTGAAGCCTTAAGCGGGAAAGGTTGCGATTTGGTCGGGTGGGATTTGAGCCCTGACCGGACTCAGCAACGAGGGGAATTTTATAACTCCCTTGTGAAAAAGGATGTAGAGAATGAGGAATTCGGTCAGGGAAAATATGATGTCATAGTTCTTGCCGATGTTCTTGAGCATTTGAATACTCCCGAAACAGTGCTTCAGAAAATCAGGCCTTTGTTGAACCCGGGAGGATTGATTCTAGTATCTCTTCCAAACGTTGCTTATATTGAAAACCGATTGGGGCTTCTTGGAGGGAACTGGGATTACACCGATGAAGGAATTCTGGATCGGACTCATATCAGATTTTTCACTTTATCAGCGGCAAAAATATTTTTGCTTGAGGCGGGGTTTGAGATCAGTGAAATAGATTCAGAAGTCCCAACGATTACGTCTGCGTGGAAGTCAGGTGTTTTTTCAATGCTCAGTAAGGCCTGGCCCGGCCTGTTTGCCATCGGTTGGCTATTTCAGTGCAATGCTCCCGGTAAATAGTGGCAGGATTAATCTGTCTCAGTACTTTCTGTAGGCGGTTCATCGGTGTCTTTTCCGAAAGAAAGGAAATGGCCGTCAGGGTCTTTCAGGGAAAATTCTTTCATTCCATAAAATGTGACGATCAGTTTAGTGACAGGGTGGCCCGCCTTCGATAACTTTTCGTGTAACGCTATTACATCGTCCGGATAAAAATAAAACGCGACATTAAAATCGTGTTCGCCTTCCGGATGCACGGGACCCTTGTTCTGGTTAAGCATCAATTTGACTTTACCTGAGCGAATAAGAGCCCATTTCCAGTCTGCAAGTGCTTCATCAGGACTGAGCCGTTCAAACCCAAGTGCCCCTTGATAAAAATCGAGACTTTTGTGGATGTCTTTCACGCTAAGCATGCTGATCATGTCATCGAATTGCATAGGCCTCCAATCGTTACAGATGATTCAAAAGGTTTATAGGTTATTTTTGTTCTTCCACCGGCATAGACCGGCAGCGACACTGCCGAGGATGCAATGGGTGAGGGCCGATATGGCACCGGGTACGGTGGCCAGTCCGTAGTTTGAGAAATTGCTTCTTGCCAGTTCGGTCGCCAGGCCGGAATTTTGCATTCCCACTTCAATCGAAACGGTTTGAGCGTCCTTCTCGGCAAATCGGAGAAGACGCGATAAAATATACCCCAATATAAACCCAAATAGATGAAGCAAAACCACTGCGCATATTAATGCGGAACCGATTTCCAGAATGGCATCTTTTTTCGCAGCCAGAATAAAATCGACAATGAACACGATAGAAAGCACGGCAAGAAAAGGCGTGTAGGCTTCCACTCTCTTAACCGATCGGTTGAAATAATGATTCAAGAAAACACCGATCAAAACCGGCAGGATGACTACCTTCAGGGTTTTGAGTAAAAGCCCCATGGTATCTACATCGACTTTTAATCCTGTAAGTTCCAAAGAGATGGACTCGACCCACCATGTGGTCAAAAGGGGTGTGAGCAAGACAGCCAGAAGGGTTGAGCAAGTGGTCAGACTGACTGAAAGGGCGATATGAGTTTTGGCTATGAAACAGACAACGTTCGAAGCCGTGCCGCCGGGACAGCAGGCGACCAGAACCAACCCGATAACAAAGTCGATAGGCAGTTCAAAGGCCAGAGCGAGAGCATAACCCAATCCCGGCATGAGGGTGTATTGCAGGCCGACGCCTAACAAAATGGATTTGGGTAATTTAATAACTCGGGAAAAATCTTCAAAGCTCAGAGTCAGTCCCATGCTCAGCATGATGAGACCGAGGAAATAGGGGATCCAGTCGGGTTGAAACCATGTGGCGGTTTCTGGTTTCCACAGAGCCAATCCGGCCCCAGTGAGTACCCATATGGGGAAGAGATTGGCCAGAGCAATGAAAAGCCGTTCGGTTGGATTCACTCAGGTTTTTGCGCGATGATGCTGGAATAAGCTTCCAGGCCGTCATCAAAATCCTGATAACGGATGACTCGCAGGCCTTTGAAGATGTCCAGCAGTTCGTTGGTGTCGAGAGCCCATTTGCGACTGAACTTGACGTATTTCAGATAGTCGACATTATAAGTCTCAACAACAATCATTCCGCCGGGCTTCAGGGCAGATTGAAACTGCTTGAAAAGATTCCTTTGCATATAGTAGCTACAAAGGATCACGTCATAGCTGTTTGGCTCTAATTTGAAACTTTCGAGATCGACCACTTTTGTTTCGATGGTGACGTTGTTTTTTTTCGCCAGATTATGGGCCTTTTCCAGACCCTTTTCTGATATGTCGAGACCAAGAACTTCGAATCCTTGTGTAGCGAGATAAACCCCGTTTCTCCCTTCCCCCATAGCGATATCCAGAACTTTACCTTTTGGTAGCAGGTGAACATTGTCGACCAGAAAAGGAATGGGTTTTTCTCCAAACAGGTAGACCTCTGTCTCATACTTACTGTTCCACCGGTCTTTGTCTTTGGGTTTGGCGAGTACGGAACTGACAGTGCAAATAAAGAATAATACGGTTAAAATTGCAAAGTATTTGGGGTGTTGAATAATTTTCATGGCGAGGGCCTTGAGTGAGTTGTTGAACCAGTCTACCGGAAGCCGAAAACCTGTTCAAGGGGATTTCCCGTTTACTTGAGTTTAGCGAGCAGGTAGAATCGGTATATTCTATAAATAAATTCTCCGCGAATGGAGTTGATATATGTCATCACGAAATACACTGAAAATCGCAATTATTTTGCTGGTCTTATCTTTTTCTGTAAATGTTTTGGCAGATGAGTTGAAGAAACAGATTGCCCAATCTGCCGATAAACGTTTTGTCAATTATAGCGACGGCACCACCCTCGATAATAAAACCGGTTTAACCTGGATGACTCAGGATTACTGGCAACGAGAAGCGAAGTGGGTCAACTGGTACACTGCCAATGAGTACGCCCAGCGCATGAACAATAAAGACTTCGCCGGTTATCGTGATTGGCGCCTGCCCACTCCCGAAGAAGCGGCTACCTTGTATGACCGAAGAAAACGCAATCTGGACAAAGACGGTGATAAAATTTTTATCGACAGCATGTTTCCCAAAGGCGCCGGCTGGAGCACCTGGACCAGTGCGGAAAAACGCAATAAAGCCGTGGCCGTTTCTTACAAAGACGAAGGCGGTCAGGCCTATCAGGATAAAATATCCGGCGTAGACGCTTTTCTGCGGTTAGTTCGTAAAAATCAATAGTAATTGATCTATCCATCAGTTCTTTTATAAAACCTAAATGCCAAAAGAAACTACAGAATCTGAATCTCGACTCCTCACCCAGGAGTACGAAATTCTTCATGAGGTCGCGCGTGTTCTTCATTCATCTCAAGGAGTGAAGAGTATGTTGGAGAATGTTCTGTCTGTTCTCACTGGATTTGATGATTTGAAGGTTGAAAGAAAAGCCGGCATCTTTCTTGCCGATCCTGAAAAGAAAGTTCTCAACCTGTATTGCACCCTGGGCGAGTTCACCTCGGAATTTATGGAAAAAGAAGAGGTGGTTCCCTATGGCGACTGTCTTTGTGGTCGAGTGGCCGAGTCGGGTGAGTTGTTGATGAGCGAGAGTTGTTTCAGCGATGTCCGGCATGAACGAAAGTATGAGGGGATGCAGGCTCACGGTCATTATATTGTCCCTCTTAAAACCAGGGCAGGCTCGCTTCTGGGAGTGATGTTTTTGTACACTAATACGAACCCTTCCTGGTACCAGCATAGTCAAGAGGTTCTTCTTTCTATTGGAGGATTGGTGGCCGACGCGATTGAGCATAGTTTAGTGGAAGAGGAACTGGCCCTATACCGTGATGATTTGGAAGAGCGGGTAGCAGAGCGAACCGAAGATTTAAATCATGCCAACACCACGCTTAAAAGTGAAGTGGTGGAAAGGACGAACGCTGAAAAGCAATTAACGGTCATCCGCGAGCAGTTGCGTAATTTGAGTAACCATCTGCAAAACATTCGCGAGGAGGAAAAAACTCGAATCGCACGGGAAGTGCATGACGAGTTGGGCCAGTCACTGACGGCTCTTAAAATGGATCTGGTCTGTTTGAAAGAAGAACTGCCTGACCAGAAACCTGAATTGCAGGAGCGGATGCAGACTATGTCCGGCCTCATCGA
>JAJDBI010000297.1 GCA_029261435.1 Nitrospinaceae bacterium | reverse complement strand
ATTCCATAGCAATTTATAATGAGTTTGAGGGGAAGGCGAAAGTCCTTCTAAATGTGAAAGGTCCGCTGGATGATTTTGACAAACTGGCGATTTCCGGAAAGATAGGCCTGCAGGATGTTTCACTTAATGAAGAAGGGTTTGAGCCGCGACTGAAAAACTTGAATGGTAAAATTATTTACACCCACACTCCAGAAGCGGATAAACGCAAAGATGCTTCATGGATTCCGGTCATTCAGTACGACAATCTTTCCGGAAGTTTTTCCAAAAGTTCTTTTTCAGATATGAATGGAGAGATGGGGTTTAGTAATGGAGAACCTCTGGAAAAAATGTCTTCGGTCTACAAAGTTGCATCCAGCGATTTAATCTATGTCCTGTCTGATAACTCTGAGGATGCTCTGGTGAGCTTGCAGGAAGGCTTGGACTTTACTTCTGGCGAGTTGATTATGAATTACAGATCGCAGGGCAATCCAACTCAGCCGGAAACTGAAAAGGAGTGGGGAAAAATTGAATTGAAAAACTTCTCCATGAAATATCCTGACCGGTTGCGGGCAATGATGAACCTGAATGGTAATATCTCTTATGGTGATGGAAAGATAAGGCTGGAAAACTTGAATGGACGTTATGGTGATTCTCCAGTTCAACTGGAAGGAGAAATCGACCGCAAGAATATAAAGACGTTGGAGTATGCCATTCGTTTAAACTTTCCGGGCCTTGTGCAGTCTGATTTGAGGGATATTCCTCTTTTCGAGGACTTGAATTTTTCTGGCCCTGCCCACGTTTCTCTAAACCTGAATGGAAACCTGGACTCTTTCAAGTTTGAGCACCAAGCCGATCTGACACAAGTAGGGTATCAAATTCCAGGTGTTCTGGAGAAACGGCCCAACGCTTTGAGTAAATTTAAGGCCAAAGGAAGCGTTTTGAGAAATGGAGGGTTAACCATCGACAACTGGTCCTATGAGTTGGGTGGAAATCATGTTTCGGGAGCGGCTCAAATTCCTGATCTTGACAACCCTGAGTTCACTGTTAGTTTAGCGGCCAGTAATTTTCAAGCTTATCCTTCCCGACAGTTTTTTCGATTTTTTGACGCGGAGGTAGATGGAAGCGCTGATTTTAAAATAGTAGGCTCTGGTAACTTGAATGATCTTTCCAGTTCAAAATTTGAAGGGGAGATGAACTTGAAGGAACTGAAAATTCGTCCAAAAAACTTTTTATCATTCCTGACGGTGGGTGCCAACCTGAAGTTTAAAGAGAATCGCCTGGACATTCGTTCAGGAAATATAAAATCTAATCAAAGTGGGCTAAGTTTTTCCGGTGTTTATCAAAGAGGTGATTCTCCCAGCCTGGATTTGAATCTTGCTGGAAAAAGATTGGATGTCGATGAGATCTTTCCAGAATCGGAAGGTGAAAAGAAACCTCTCATTGACCGGCTGAACCAGTATGAATTTTTCAACAAGGGTAAGGGCAAAGTAAAATTTAATCTGGATCAATTGAACTATAAGCTTTTAAACTTGGATCAGGTTACGGGAAGCATTGTCCTGAAAAACAAGGAAATAGAAATGAAGGACCTGACTTTTGCTGCTAACACTTCTGTAAAGAGTGGCGGGAGATTGTCGATCGGCCCCAAAGGTGTTGGATATTTTGCGGGAAGTGTCAAAGCCCAAGATATGGAAACAAACAATTTGTTCGGTTTTTTTGGTGACGTTTTTGGCGAGAGTTTAAGTGGGAAAGTGAAAAATATTGATGTCAACATGAAGGGCAGTGGAAAGGACTGGACGGAAATTTCCAAATCCTTGTCCGGTAACATCGCTCTAGATATCCGATCTGGAAAAATAAATCAGGACAGGCTGAAAAGAGGGGTTCGCAGATTATTCAGTTCAATCCCGCAATCTGCTCCATTGAAAGAGAATGAGTCTTCTCCTTTCAGGCAGATTTCCGGAGATTTTATTTCTGAGGATGGGATTCTTAAGACTGAAAACTTTGTGGTTGAAACCAAAAACCGGAGGACCTCCATTGTGGGAAGTTTTGATCTCATTAACGATCAAATGGATACGGTAGTTGGAGTTGCCCCCATGGCGCAGCTAGACCGGTTTCTGACTAAGATTCCACTGGTGGGGAAAATCCTTACCGGGGGTGATGAAAAAAGTCTGTTGAAAACCTATTATACGGTGAAAGGGGATTTTAATGATCCTGAGATCAGCGCGATTCCTTTTACGTCTTTGGGAAAAAAAGTGGTGGGAATTTTTCAGGGTATTTTACAGACTCCGCAGGACATCCTGGCACCTATCACGGATAACCTGCCTGATGCGACACCATCACCCACCCCGGTTCCTGCGGAAAATTAGCAGTTTTCCGAATTTATCGCTGAGAAATATTTACAATTCTAAAATCGCTGGGAGACTTTCCCATATGCATGGCCAGTGTTGCAGTGATGGCAGCGACATGATCGTCCTCGCTGCTTGCAGAAGCCGCAGTCTTACGGCGTGGTGGTGCGGGTGGTGGTGCTTTATAGGGCATCAATTTCACCAATAATTGAATGGTGAAGATTAAAATAACCAGAACGGCAAAAATCACCGCCATGGCTAGAACAGATACGTTGACGGCCGCAGAAATTGAAACTTCCATAATTTTTCCTTCTGGCTGACGAGTAAATTGCCAAAGCAAAAACTCATCCAGCCGAGCTAAATATAAAGACGATTCTTCATTTAATGTTGTAGAGCCTCGACCACTTGGGCGATGGCGGCTTTGGCACCTGGTTCTACCGTGCCGATCACATCAGCAATGGCGGCATGCGGTTCTGGAACGGTATCCCCAAACAGGGAGATGAATACACCGGCTGCCACTGCGCTACCGATAACACCCGCAACATTCGGTCCCATTGCGTGCATCAGTAAAAAATTAGAAGAATCTGCGTCCGAGCCTACTTTCTGAGAAACCCGCGCTGCCATGGGAACTGCGGAAACCCCCGCAGAACCAATGAGTGGATTTACCCTGCCTCCTGTCATTTTGCACATGATTTTTCCAAAAAGCACGCCTCCTGCCGTAGCAATGCTGAATGCCAATAAGCCCAGTACAATAATTTTAAGGGTTTCAATGCGTAAAAAAGAGTCGGCGGTCATGGACGAGCCCACGGCCAGAGCTAAAAGAATGGTGACAATGTTGATCAAATGAGTTTCTGCTGTTTCGTGTAAGCGTGCGGTGACCCCGGATTCGCGGAACAGGTTGCCCAACATCAGCATTCCTAAAAGCGGCGTGACACCGGGTAACATTAAACAGCAGACAATGGTCACCACCACTGGGAAAACAATTTTCACTGTTTGAGATATTGGTTGTAACTGCTCCATTTTAATTTTCCGCTCTTTTTCCGTGGTCAAAAACTTCATGATGGGAGGTTGGATAAGCGGTACGAGTGACATATAGGAATAAGCAGCCACAGCAATAGGAGCCAGTAAATGTGGGGCCAGCTTGCTGGCTATAAAAATAGAAGTGGGTCCATCTGCACCACCGATGATACCAATGGCGCTGGCCTCATGCATATTAAATCCAAGGTACACAGCACCAACCAGGGTGAAATATACTCCTATCTGGGCAGCGGCACCGAGAAGAAGGGTAGCGGGATTGGCCAAAAGCGGGCCAAAATCTGTCAGTGCACCCACCCCCATGAATACCAAGGGAGGAAGTATCTCATGCTTGACGCCTTGATAAAAAAAGTTGAGGAGTCCTCCAGAGTCAGTGCTCTGCATCATGCTCATGGGAATGTTGGCGAGTAAACATCCAAAGCCCATGGGGAGGAGTAAAAGCGGTTCAAATTTTTTCCAGATGGCCAGATAGAGGAGAACGCAGGCAACCAGAAGCATGATTGCATCGCCACCTCCCAGACTGGAGAAGCCGGTGGTTGTTATTATCTTGGTCGCGGATGCGCCGAAACTGAATTCCATTATCCTATGACCACTAATTCGTCACCCGTTTGCACACTATCGCCTTCTTTAACCAAAATAGATTGTATGGTGCCAGATTGATGAGCAGTGACTTCAGATTCCATTTTCATGGATTCCATAACAAGAACGGTGTCTCCTTCATTGACTGCATCACCCTCCGTGCATCTCATAGAGAAGATGGCGCCGGGAAGAGGTGCTAACAATGGAGAACCTCCTGCGCTGCTGGCTGCCGGAGTGGCAATGGGTGCTGGAGCCGCCGCTGCTGGAGCAGGGGCGCGAGTTGTGCCAGTTGCCCCTCCTGTTGAGACTTCCACTGTATAATCTTTTCCATTAACCCGAACACTATAAACCGCTGATCCTGCAGGGGCCGAGGCCGTTGGAACTGGAGACGCACTTGCGGCAACTGGTGCACTTGATGGAGCGGGAGCAGGTTTTGGCTGTGGTTTCCCTCGAGTTTCAAAAAATTTAAGAGCCACTTTGGGGAATAATGCATATGTCAGCCGATCTTCTTCGCTGGTGTGTGCATCGCCCAATTCCTTACAAACAGTGTCCCATTCAGGTTCCAGTAAATCAGCGGGGCGACAGTCTGTGACTTTCCCGTCTTCAGAAACCTTACTCATCAATTCTTCGGAAATGGGAGCAGGCAGTTTTCCATAATTGCCCAACACGCATTGACGAGTCTCTTTGGTGATAATTTTATAACGTTCTCCCGTTAATACGTTTAGGGTTGCCTGAGAGCCGACGATTTGACTAGTGGGCGTGACTAAAGGGGGATAGCCCATATCTTTTCGTACTCGGGGAACTTCTTTGAGAACTTCATCAAGTTTATCGAGCGCGTTTTGTTCCCGTAACTGGTTTTCCATATTAGAAATCATGCCGCCGGGAATTTGCGATTTGAGGATATTGATATCCACACTCTTGAAATCGCTTTCAAACTCCGCATAATTTTTCTTCACTTCGGTAAAGTAATCGTTGATTTCTTCCAGCAGATTGAGATCCAAGCCGGTATCTCTGGGTGTGTCTTTCAGAGCAGCGACCAAACATTCCGTTGCGTAATGAGAAGTCCCCATAGAGAGGCAAGAGATGGCTGTATCCACCATATCTACACCAGCCTCTATGGCGCACTGCATGTTCATGCCCACAAGCCCTGTCGTTGCATGAGTGTGTAAATGGATAGGAAGTTTGATGTTTTTCTTGAGTTCAGTAACGAGAGTCTTGGTCACATCGGGAGTCAGGAGTCCGGCCATATCTTTAATACAGATAATGTCAGAACCCATTTCTTCCAGTCTTTTTCCCATTTTCAGATAGAGATCAATATTATGGACTGGGCTGACAGTATAGCTGATACATCCTTCAACCGTTTCACCACATTTTTTTACTGTGTTCACTGCGGTTTCAATATTGCGATAATCGTTGAGGGCATCGAATATTCTGAAAATATTAATACCGACATCCACGGATTGCTTGACGAATCGTTCCACAATATCATCCGCATAATGCCGGTAGCCCACTGCATTTTGACCCCTAAGTAGCATTTGAAATGGGGTATTGGGCATCTTCTTCTTGAGGGCACGAGAGCGTTCCCAGGGATCTTCATTGAGAAACCTGATACAAGTATCAAAGGTAGCTCCACCCCACATTTCCAGAGAGAAAAACCCCACTTGATCGAGTTTTTCAGCAATGGGGAGCATATCTTCGGTTCGCATTCGGGTTGCAAGAAGGGATTGGTGTGCATCCCGCAGAACTAGTTCGGTGATCTTTAGAGGATTAGTTTCCATGCTATTTAAATTCCTTTATGAACCAGGGGTACTAAAGCAGCCGCTGGTTGATTACAACAATTCAATGCCTGACAAAGATTCAGAAACTTTTATGGATCCGTTTTTCCTCAACTTTAACTTTTCCTAAAAACTTGTGAGTTTTTTCACCTACAAGTTTTTAGGAAAAGGATAAAATTCAGGTTGGGAAGCGGAAATTCTAATTTATTGAGGGGGTAAAATCAAATCTTATTTACGCCAGGTCATGGGTAGAAATAGCAAAATAACACCGTATATTTCAAGTCTTCCTAATAACATGAAAAGGATGAGAATGCCTTTCCCCATAGCCGGTATTGAGGAGTAGTTTCCCATAGCACCTACATCGCCAAGTCCCGGACCTATATTGAACAGGGAAGCCACGGTTGCCGACAATGCAGTGGTGAAATCCACCCCCATTGCTGAGAGCAGGATGCCTCCTAAAGCGGTAAAGCCCATAAACATAAAGGTCAAAGCGGCAACATTGGAAAGGTCATCCGCATCGACAGTTTTATCCCCCACTTTGACATGAAAAATAGCGCGAGGATACACCAGGTTTTTCAATTCCCGTATAATGATTTTTAGCAGGATGATGATACGGATGACTTTGAACGATCCGCTTGTGGAGCCGGAGCACCCTCCTATCATCATGATTGCAACAAGGAAAAGCTTTAAATATTCCGGCCATAAATTGAAATCATCGGTGACAAAGCCGGTGGTAGTATTAATGGAAACCACTGTGAAAGCCGCACTGCGAAATGCCTGGCCCGCGTCACCCGTTTCAGAAACGCGGGTGAGGCCCCAGGTTGCAAACAGGACGCCCGCGAGAATCAATATGCAATAGGTCCGGAATTCCGGGTTTTTGAGGACGACGGAAAAATTTCTTCGAACCAGTTGAAAGTGCAGGGCAAAGTTGATTCCTCCCAGAAACATAAAAAGGATGATGATGCTTTCAATATAAACATTGTTAAAGGCGCTGACGCTGCCGTTATGTGGAGAAAATCCACCCGTTGCCACCGTGGAAAAGGTGTGGCAAACAGAATCGAACCAGCTTAAACCAGCAAATCGTAGAGCAAGAATTTCGATAAGTGTTAGAGCTAGATATGTTTTCCAAAGGATTTTTGCGGTTTCAGCTAGTCTGGGTTGCGTTTGTTCCACAGTAGACCCGCCAGGAATTTCCGCTTTGAACAGGTGGAAGCTGCCAATCCCCAGCATGGGAAAGATGGCCAGAGAAAGAAGTATGATTCCCATGCCTCCGATCCATTGCATCAGGTTTCTCCAGAACAGGATGCCGTGAGGCAACGTGTCGATGTCCTGAAGGATGGAAGCTCCGGTGGTGGTGAAACCGCTGGTGCTTTCAAAAAATGCGTCAATGAATTCCGGGCAGGCACCGCCTAAATATAGTGGGAGCGCACCAAACGCGGACATGGATAGCCAGGAAAAAGTGACAATGGCAAATCCTTCACGGTCTCGAAGTTTTGCTAACCCAGAGGGAAAGAGTTTCCACAGAATCAGGCCAGATGTCAGGCTGAGTCCAAATGCCCAGCCAAATGCTGAAGTCTCGGACATGAAACCTTCAATGGGGGTATCACCGAAATATAGCGCAACTCCTAGAGGGGCGAGAAGTAACCCGGAAAGAAGGACCAGCAGAACTCCTACTACACTTAAGATGGACTGAATATTCATCGGAAAGGGAGAAAGGATCTTTTACGGCCAAACAGTTTTTCAATTTTCTCAATGGTTCCGGGCAGTGCCACCACGATAACAGAATCACCGGCTTCGATGGTAACTTCGTCATTGGGGAGCACCATTTCTCCCTGTCTGAGGAGAGCTCCGATAATAGCACCTTTAGGAAAGTTGATTTTTCCTATTTGCTTGTTGGCGATGGAAGAGTCTTCTTGCACCCCGATTTCCATCACCTCGGCATCTTCAATCAGCTTGAAGATCGACATGACCTGGCCTTTCCTCAAATGTTTCAAGATGGCACTGACTGTGATGAGTCGCGGGTTGATGGTGATGTCCATTCCGATAGAATCCAGAATAGGCAGGTATTCCGGGTCGTGTGTGATGACCAGTGCGCGTTTGGCACCGTACTTTTTTGCCAACAGGGCAGAAAGAATATTGTTTTCATCATCGTGCGAGAGAGCCAGAAAAAAATCGGCATCCTTCATATTGATCTCGTTGAACAAGTCCATGTCGGTGCCGCTGCCGTGTTGAACAACGGTGCGCGTAAGCTGGTCAGCGGCTCGATGAGCCTTTTCTCTGGAAGGCTCAATGATACATACATCGCGCATATTTTCTTCCAAAGCCTTTGCTAAATGAGTGGATGTGGAGGTGGCTCCATAAATGATGATTTTTTCCACCTGATCCAGAGTCCGGTTAAGCATAGGAAGAAGGAAGGGCAAAAACTCCTTGTCGATCAAGGTGTAAAACCGATCACCGGCCTGAAGGATATCCTGATCCTTTGGGATGACCAATTCCCCGTCGCGAACAATGGCGACGATCAGAAACGAATCCATTTGCGTGATATTGCGAATGTCTTGAATGGTCTTGCCGGCAATGGGGGCATTTTCAGGCACGTCAAATTCTCGCAGGAGAACTTCGCCGTCGGCAAATTCTGCGACGCTGACCACGCCGGGAGTTTCTAAAATTTTCAGAATGGTTTCGACAATGATCTGGCCGGGATTGATGGCTTGGTCGATGAACAACTCTTCAGGAGAGAAAACGCTCTCATTGTCGGTGAACTCCATGTTACGGAGTCTGGCGAAGCGTTTTGGAACTTCAAATCGCGACGCCAGAAAACAGGAGAGCAAATTGATCTCATCTTTTTCGGTGACTGCGATCAGCATTTCGGAGGATTTGATTCCAGCCTTCATGAGCACGCTGGGCAAACAGGCATTGCCTTCGACAGCCATGACATCCAGGGTGTCAGTGATGCGCCGGATCCTTTCCGGATCCTGATCCACGATAGCAATATCATGGCCTTCATGGGAAAGTTCCTGAGCGAGGTTGTAGCCTACTATGCCGGCACCCACAATGAGTATTCTCATGCCACCCAATTAAGTAAAGAGAATGATTCTCAGTCTATATAATAAGTATATTCCTTGGTTTTTACCACCATGGAAAAAGTTTTATTTGGATTTATTCAAGAATCCCAGAAAATCAGAATCCTCAGACATAAGGAGAGTGGTGTCGGTTTTTAAAGAGTTCTTGTAAGCTTCCATGGAACGCATGAAAGAATAAAATTTAGG
>JAJDBI010000296.1 GCA_029261435.1 Nitrospinaceae bacterium | reverse complement strand
CCATGGCAAGGATGCAACTCGACAACCGGCAATGGGTCGGCATCAAACCCCGCGCCAAAACCTTTGCCACACAAATTGATATCAGCAGTCATGACGGTTGGGAAAAAATGACCCTCGACAACCTGCGCGAAAAAGCCGCCGAAGCCTGGCGCGTTCCTTTCTCCGAGGTGAAATACTTTTATGACGACGCACATATGGTTCATCAGGGAGAAGGCAAATACAATATCCAACTCACTAAAGACGGGCTTTATGCCCTGCACGAAGGCACTTTTGATAAATCCCTGTTCATCAGTTTCATGTTTCAGGTCAACTGGGCCAGGCTCGACCTGATTCCGGTCGTCGAACTGTTTCAGTCCACCCTGCCGGGTACCGGCGGAGCCGTATTCGAGTTCATCTGGGGCATTTATAACGATCAGTCGCGAGAAGAGCAACTACCACCCTTGAAATATCGTGGCCTGCCGACTTATCCTTCAAAAGAAGCGTTCAACATTTTCTCAGCATTTTTTGTTGCAGCAGGACCGGAAGGTAAAGACATAAAAAAACTGTTCATGGACCCGATGACTTCACACGAAATAACATGGACACCGCAACAGCATGCGCCGGTGCGTTATTTCAGCGATACCCACAAACTGGCCATCACCGCCCAGGACGGTTATCTATACAAAGTCACAGTTTTTGATGACCCCATCACTTTTCCCTACACCAATTGCGGCGGTGTGAAAAAACCCCCTATCGAGAGAGAAGTCAGAGTGGGAACACAAACATTCACCCTGCTCGAAGGCGAACGTGGCAGAGAGATTCCTTTCAGCCCGGCATGGAACCTGCGTCCACAGACCTATCCCACCAAGCTGGCGGCGAAATATCCCTTCACCTGGAAATGGTTCTTCAATGGCGAACCCCCTATGGTCGATCCGATCAAAGTGCAGTACACCGTTCCGTTTTATCCCGAAGGGGCCGCCGATATTGATGAGTCTTCTCTGCAACCGATGGTGCTCGACCAGATTTTCTACTATATGGAAATGGCCCCGGCCATGCCACACAGGCTGGAAAAAATTGACAAGGTTCTCATCCACACCTTCGACACCGTCCTGGCCGGTTGTATCGACTGCACCAAAGAACGCGAATACACCGTGCTGTACAGCGATAACGAGTTTGCGCAAAAGAACGCGCAATTGTTGTGGAACTACGCCGCGTCACGCGACCAGTTGGACAATCTGCAAAAGGTTTCGTTCCTGCCCGAAGCAGAACATATCGCCCACGCCTACAGCACTCAATACGGTTTGATCTTTAAATGGATTCCGTTCATGTACCATCCCGACCGTGAAGCCTGTGAAAATATGTTGCAGGCATTGGTGGGCGCACTCCTGCCCGGCGGCTTCCTCTATCTGGTCGGACCACGTCCGTTAGGCGGACTGTTCGAGCATTACGGATTGGACACGCTTTATAACGACCCGGTCCATAACATGCCGTTCTTCAGACAACATCTGAAAATGTGCCCGGAGAATCAGGTCCATCCCGATCTCTGCGTTTTCCTGTTAGAAAAGAAAGTTCCGGAAGAAAAGAAAGAAATTCAACCTAAGTCAGATCAAGCCACCACCGAATTCGACGGTACCGTCCCGCAAATGCGCGGCTTCCGCCGCGACAACTAGCCGGGCAACGCCCGGTGGCAATGAGTCGGACGTTATACTCTTCCAAAGCTTTCGTGTCCCAAAGGGGTAAACGCTGACGCGACCGCCAAAAGCGAACATTAAGTTGTTACACGCCATATCGCACGCCGAGAGGATCTACTGATTAGCTATCAGTAGACTTGGGATGCCTGTAATCTTTTGTTATATACTCACTACTCTGTATGTCTTGTGACAAAAGAATTTAGCTCAGATTTCGATTGTAATCGATACAAGGATTTATTTTTAGAAGACTCTTGTAATTTTATAAAAAACTCTGGTGTCCAAAATTTTGGGGACAACCGCAGGTATTTCCAACTGGCAAGAGTACCTTTTAACACTGAGCTTCCATCTGGCCATCCTTCTGGTTTTGCAAAGAAGCTCTTTAGTAGCCTTTTTAAAACCCACCAATAGTGAACACTATAGGGAAGGTCAACATAAATAAGGGTATCCGCTGCGTCGACACGTAACCAAAAGGACTCTAATGTTCCAAGACCATCAATAATCCAACTTTCAGAATTTAAAAGTTTTTCATGAGCATTAGAGTATTCTGAGTGTGACACTCGTTCACCATTTTCTTGATATTCAATTAAATCTAATGGATATAGTTTAAGACCAGTTGCTTCAGCCAACTCTTTACTCAAGGTTGACTTTCCTCCCCCTGGCTTTCCGAATACAGCTACTTTTTTCATAAATACACCCTTTAACTGTAGGCCAAGAAGGTACCAACACCTTATCTATGAAATGACGATATTTATAGATGATTTAACCTTTGCCAATCTCTCACCCCAAAACATATCAACTTCGACAAGAGTTTCATGCTTAAGCTGAATGTCCGCATTGGGTTGCTTTCGGCCAATATCGGACGTTAGAAATTCAATAATCAGAGGCAAAAAAATCTCTCAGCAATCAGCATAATTTTAACCTGCCCCGAAGCTTTCAGTTATTGACTCCAGGGCTTTGTTAAACTCATCCGGTTTAACTTGCGGGACAAAATGACCTACGCCTTTGATTAAAGTTACGCTCTCATGTAAAGGAAGTTCCCTGCCAGTGGGTGCGCCATTTATATTGCGAAGTATTTTCGAAAATCCTTCCAGCTCGGATGGATTACTTTTCGCGTTCCATCTGAATATTTCATACATTGCGCTAATACCCATACTTTGATCCGCGGCGGACATTTGTTTTGCTATGGACTCTATCAACTCCGGATCTGCACTCGCCGTAAACATGGACTTCACCAACCCCTCAGATGTGGCTACAAAATCCTTCTTGAACGGTTTTACAAATTCTTCAATTTTTTCTTCAGATTTGGGATACTTGAATGAAGTGTAAAAAGTATCCACTCCAACGATCCCAATGACTTTATCACCCAGCTTTTTAGCGGCCTCAATCACTACGGGTCCCCCCATAGAATGACCCACCAAAACGACGTTCTTCGCGCCTGTTTTATTAACAACCGAAGCGATATCGCCTCCAAACGACGACATCGTATATTTTTGGCGATTACTTTTTGACAAGCCATGGCCAGCCAAATCAACCCAGACAGCCCTGTAATTTTTTGAAAAATACTCGATCTGAGGTTTCCAAAACCCATGATTGCACGTCCAACCATGGACGAAAACAATAGTCGTTTCCCCTTGACCCTGAACGCCATATGCAATGAGACTACCATCGGCCGATCTGACTTTTAAAATTTCAGAATCCGGCGCTTTTGCGATGGAACTGCACCCGGCGATTAAAAACATTGCGACTATTAATAAAGCAGTCAACGGGCTAACGTTTTTCATTTTATTTCCTTTCAGCTACTCTTTTTATTTTTCTAATATTCAGGGTTTTTTATTGCGAACAAATATTGTCTTTATAACCCTGCTGCAGGTAGGACTTTATCAACAGGCCGTGTCAATATCAGGAAGATTCTCACAAACCTCCTTGTAGGTTATACATTTTTCCAACACTGAAATGACTATTGGCAGAGGCTCAGGCCATATTTCCGAAAGGTCGGCTTCCGGCCCTACTTTTATTTCATATGCCAATTGTTCATGAGGAGGAGAAAATTGTGCGCTTATACCTTCCTTGTTTCCCCGTGGATCGATCCGATACCAACCGTGGTTTTTAAGAAAGACTGCATTCAAACCGTGCAGGCAATATGCATTACCTTCCACACTCAACCGCTGGTAACATAACCCGGCGGGAATATTGTTCGCCCTGAGCAATGCAGCTAAAAGATGGCTTTTTGCATAACAAAACCCTGTTTTATGAGCTAACACATCAGATGCTTTACATGTTACCGGATTAATCTCGTAGTCAGAGCTATGCTTTATATTGTCTCGTACCCATTCAAAACAAACTTTCCCTATATCTTCTTCTGAAGTTAATCCTGATGATAATGAATTCGCTAAATTTTTGACCCCAGGGCTATCCCAGTCGATGTAGGTCGTTGACTCCAGGAAATTTTCCATCTCATTCATTTTCTTACTCTACTCAACGATTAAGTGGGATCAGGTAAACCCTTAACTTCTTTTGGTTTCCAGATTGGCATACCGATTTAAAGGTACAAGGCAGAGGTTTAAATGTCAAACCGCCCTTCTGACCCGCCAGGTAGCGAGTGGCAATTGGGCAAAGACTTTTTAAGCCGAGTAAAACTGTTGCCAGCTCATTAAAGTTATTGCAGTCGGCACCACGCCTAGTGGTCGCAGACGGATTTCAATTCAACCAGGGCACTGGTGATGCCGGAGGTTTCGATAGGATGGTACAGGCAGCTATCGGCCAAAAACAGGCATTTACCATATATTCTCTACAACATTAATAAATTTCCAAAGCAATAGAAAATTAGTATGGTGGATGCAATTAGATTTATTTGAGTAATAGCAAGAGATAAAAAATGGGATTTTTAAAAAACAAGAAGGAGATGGCTGTTCTTGCATCATTACTCGTGTTGAGCTTTATTCCGGTGGTTGGTGGTATATTCAGAGCTTTTGAGATTGTTGGGAGTCCATCTGTTTTACCTGTTAACCCTCGTATTTCTAATGATCCGCTGCCAGCGTTGTTGCACGTGTTTGGCGCTGTTCCTTTTTGTATTTTAGGAGCTTTTCAATTCCTGCCAGGCATTCGTCAATATACTCCTGAAAAACACCGATTTAATGGGCGGATTGTTGCTATAACGGGTATTTTGTCAGCTGTAAGCGGTTTGTGGATGACGCATTA
>JAJDBI010000295.1 GCA_029261435.1 Nitrospinaceae bacterium | reverse complement strand
GTAAGCAGCATACCTTTTTGAATATGCTCCAGGGTTTCTCGCGGCAGTCTCGATTGTGCGGCCGGTATGGATGTGGCGGTTTTGATTAGGTTTCCTGTGTCCAAGTCGCTGGGGAGGGTGAACTCGGGCTCCTTTTTTTCAGGCTCTGATGCTTTCTTTTCTGGTTTAACTTTAGCTTCTTGAATATTTTTATAAGGTTCCAGGTTGCTTTCAGGTGCTGAATAATGCATCAAGGCCCAAAGTCCAACGCCCAATACGCCCAACCAGGTAAACATCATTAAAGAGCGTTTCAGGAGACTGTTTTTTGGAGACTCGATTTTTTTGTTTTTGGAGCTCATAGTTTTTTTCGGAACCTTGCTTGGATGAACGTTAATAAGACCGATCGTCTAAAGATCGTCTGAAAATGATTTTTATTCCTTAGAATCAGAATAATCATGTTGAATTATTTTGAGTAATACGATTAAATCATAGCCTCAAAGTGCCTGTCAACTGGGTGTGGCTACTGAAAGGACGATAAAGGGCGGTTTCTTAGCCAAAATTGTTTTTTTCAGGGCTGAATTTCCCACAGTATACTGAATTTTTTAATGAACTCTATAGCTGAAAAGAAAATATTGGAAACAGATCTGATGGCTTATTTAGAGGGGAAACCTGGATATCTTCCCTGTCAGTTGATTGAGCAGGTGCATCGTCAGGGGATGATTCACTCTCGTGAGCCGATCACTGCCTCCCAGATTCAACCCGTGAGCATGGATTTACGACTGGGGCCCAAGGCTTATCGAATTCAATGCAGTTTCCTTCCAGAAAATGAGCCGGTCGAAACGAAGCTTAAGGAGGTCAGCCTCTACGAGTTTGATATTACGGATGGCGGGATATTGGAAAAAAATGCCATTTACCTGATTCCCTTGATGGAGGAGTTGGCTTTGCCACCTTCTCTGTATGGCTTGGCGAATCCAAAAAGTTCGACGGGCAGGCTGGATATGTTCACCCGGGTCATTGTGGATGGCGGGCACAGGTTTGATGAGGTTCCGCTGGGTTATCACGGTAAGTTGTATTTGGAGATCATTTCCCGCTCATTTCCTGTGAAAATTCATGCGGGCTTGTCTTTGAATCAATTAAGGCTTTCGAACGTGGCATCGCAGAGCCTGAATAAAGAGAAGATGATGATCAAGTATGAGAAAAACCCTGTTTTATTTGATCAGGCAGGAACTGCGATTCCTGTCGATGAGGTGAAAGTGGAGGAAGGGATTTATGTCAGCGTGGATGTTGCGGGGGATCAGCCAGAATCGATCATTGCCTATAAGGCCAAGACCAACTCCACTGTTATTGATCTATCTAAAATCAAGCATTACAAGGTAGAGGAGTTTTGGGAACCGATATACAAGAATAAAAGGAATTGGTTGATTCTAGAGCCGGAAAGTTTCTATATAATGATGTCGAAGGAAAGGGTGTGTATTTGGCCCGACTGGTTGGCAGAAATGATTGCTTATGAGCCCAATAGTGGGGAACTTCGCACGCATTACGCGGGTTTTTTCGATTCTGGGTTTGGCTGGAATGGTACGGATGGGCTCGTAAATCAGGGTACCCGAGCGGTGATGGAAGTGCGACCTCATGATGTTCCTTTTATGGTCGAAGACGGTCAGACCTTCTGTCGCTTGAAGTTTGAAAAAGTGGTGGAACGGCCAGAAAAGTTGTATGGTTTGTCTCTGAACTCTAATTACCACTCGCAAGGTTTGGCGTTGAGCAAATATTTCGACCCCGACCACTAACCGGGCAAGGTCCTGTGGTAACGAGACGCATACGCAACCGCCAAAGACATGGGGCCAGTGGGCAAGAGTTCGTTAAGCCGAGAATAATTGTTGTTAGCAATGAAAAGTCATTGCACATTACCACCGGCGGCTACGCCGGAAGGAATTTATGGAACGTGAAGAATTAAAATCTATTGTTGAGAATGTTCTTTTGGCGGCAGATCAACCGATCAATGCCAGTGAACTTTGCAAAATTTTTCTTGATGGAACAGATAAGGATGAACTGCAATCCATTCTTGATGAATTGAAAGAAGAGTATAGTTCGCGCAATTTGCAGGTCACCGAAGTGGCGGATGGTTACCAGCTGTGCACCCGGCATGAATATAACGATTACATCCGCAAGTTTCTGAAGCTTGACCGTTCCACCCGGTTGTCTCAACCCAGCCTGGATACCTTGTCTATCATTGCCTACAAGCAACCGCTCACCCGTCAGGAGGTGGATGAGATTCGTGGGGTGGATTCAAGTGGAGTGATCAAGACCCTGTTAGAGAAAAAGGTGATTGGTCCCGCTGGGCGGAAAAAAGTTCCCGGTCGACCTATTATGTATAGAACGACTCAAAAATTTCTGGAGTATTTCGGCTTGAAGGACTTGAGCGATTTACCCACTCTTGAAGATTTGCGGGAAGAGTTGGAAGGTGAAGAAGTTCCACTTCAAACTCAAATCGAATTCTCAGCCTCGGAGGCTTCCGAGGCCTCGACCAGTGAGATTGAACCTGTCACCGAAAGCGGTGAAGACCTCCTCTAGTGCCCCGAAGGGGTAAAAGTTCTATTGCTTACCAGCGGATATTCTCCGCTGGTTTTGTCCACTTCTAATAAATTTCTTATATTGTCATGAAGATTCGTTTGCAAAAAATAATTGCCGATGCCGGGCTTGCTTCCCGCCGTGAAGCGGAAAGATGGATTGAATCGGGGAAGGTCTCTGTGAATGGTCTGGTTGTGACCAAGCTGGGTACTCTGGCTGATCCGGCAAAAGACGATGTCAAAGTGCAGGGGAAACTCATCCCTCGTCGTCAGGAACCTGCATACGTTATTCTGAACAAGCCCACTGGCTGTTTAACGACCATGGATGATGACAAGCGGGGAAGAACCACTGTTATGGAATATGTCAGGGTGGTGGAGGCTCGGGTTTTTCCCGTGGGTCGTCTGGATTACAATACTCAGGGAGCATTGTTGTTCACCAATGACGGTCTGCTCGCAAAGAAATTGTTGGATCCCAAATATGCAGTGCCGCGTACCTATAAGGTCAAGGTGTCAGGGGTGCCGAATGAAAAAACCTTGAAAAGACTGGCCCGCGGTGTGCACCTTGAAGACAGCAAGTTCAAGCCTATGGAGGCAAAGGTAGGTCGGGTCAGCGGCAAAAACTGTTTTCTCATTTTAACGTTGGTGGAAGGAAAAAATCACCATATCAAAAGAGTGTGTGAGCACATCGGTCACCCGGTGATCAAACTCCAGCGCACTCATTTTGCTGGGCTGAGCCTGACAGGACTCCCTTTGGGGGCCTGCCGATTTCTCAGTACCAAAGAAATCAAATCGCTGAAAAAACTTGTCATGAATGATCCAGCACCGATCAAGCCAGGGAGAAAGAAGCGGGTATGAGCACAATTTCATGCAGGTGTTTTATTTCTCTCCTTGTGGGATTTTTGTTGCTCCCTGCAGGCGGATTTTACAATGCTGAAGTATTTGCACAGCAAAAGTTTGGGGATGTTTATGAGGGAGCTGCAACCGTTCAGGTGCAGGGGGAGAACTATGTAGTCGCCCGCAAAAAAGCTGTGAACCTGGCTCTGAAGAATGGTTTGGAAGATGCCTTGAAAGAAATGATGGGAGATGAGGAGTTTGAAGCCAGCCAGCGAGACCTTCGAAAAATTTTAAGACGTGCTTCCAGATATGTAAAAAGCTACCGTTTTTTAGAAGCGTATGATGACCCGTTCGAGAAGATCAGTGAGGTGAGACTGGAAATGCGTTTTTTCCCCTCTGCGGTGAGGCAGGCTCTGGCAGGGTTGGGGGTGATCACGGGTCCGGTCAGTGAAAATAAACTGGTCGTGTTGATCAAGGAAACAAGTTTCACTTCTGCTCCGGTGACTTCTTTTTGGGATATCTTTCCCATTTCAGAGACTCAGCTTGTTAAAAACCTGATGGAGGAAGGAATAGAAGTAATAGGTCGGGAACAGGTACGTGAAATGGTTTCAGAAACAACGGTTCTCAACGCCATCAAGGGTGATCTCAAATCTGCCCGGAGTATTGGGTTGAAAACAGGTGCTGATATCGTTATCGTGGGTACGGCCGTGTCCAGTCTGCGTGGGAAAAGGGCGGAAGAAGATATCAAAACCGTTCAAGCCAATATCAATGTCAAAGTGGTGTCGACCTTGGAGTCTTCGTTGATTGCAGCCAAGACAGATTTTTCCACGATCAAGCATGAACATGCTTTGCAGGCAGAGCTGGAAGCTTTTGACAATGCCAGCGAAAAGCTTGCAGATTTCCTCATTCCTTCGTTCCATCGTTATTGGGAGAAGGGAGTGGAGGCACCGGTGAAGAAGGTACCTGAAGCTCCGCCTTTATCTATGACGGATATGTAAATATGAATCAGGAAAAAAATAATAACCTGTTACTTATTTCCTTTGCAGTGACCCTGGGGGTCTGCGTCGCGCTTTACTTTTCTCGCCGCGTAGTGGCCCCTTTTTTTATTGCGTTTGCACTGGCTTATTTGATGGACCCCCTGGTAGATCGACTGTCTTCTTTTAAGCTTTCACGGACACTGTCCGTTTTGGTTTTGATGTTGGTTTTTTTTCTTCTTGCTCTGGGGTCTGTGATTTTACTGATCCCTATTTTCAGCATGCAGGCAGAAAATCTCGCGAAAAACATCCCTGCTTATATTGGGATTTTTCAGGAATGGTTTCGACCGGTTCTGGAATTGATCAGCGGATTAGACCCCGCTAAGGTTGAAGAGTTTGTTAACGAGGGCCTGTCACGTTTTGGTGAACTGCCTATGAAAGCTCTGCAGTTTTCCAGTAAATTTATCTGGGGTTCGATTTCCAATCTGTTCAATATTGTTTTGATGGTTGCCAACCTGGTGATCATTCCGGTTGTGATGTTTTATTTACTGCGAGATTTTGATTCGATCAACGAGAAACTATTGAGGCTGGTTCCTCCCCGGTTTCAGGACAAGACTAAAGACATTGTTTCGGAAATTGATCAGGTGCTTTCAAGTTTTGTGCGCGGACAATTGATGGTCGCGGCTTTGATGGGGGTGATGTATTCGATCGGTCTGTTTATGTGCGACACCCCCATGAGTCTGTCGCTTGGAATGATGGCCGGGCTGGTCAATCTGGTCCCGTATCTCGGGTTGGTTTTTGGTTTTGTACCTGCCGCACTTTTAACCTATATGCACACTCAGGAATTGATGCCGGTCCTGGCAGTTGCAGGGGTCTTTGGTGTTGTCCAGGCCTTGGAAGGCATGGTCATCACGCCTCGAATAGTGGGTGAAAATATCGGCCTCCATCCAGTAGCTGTTATCCTCGCTGTTTTGCTGGGAGGAGAATTGTTTGGACTTACGGGCATGATACTGGGTGTGCCTGGAGTAGCCGTTCTCAATGTCCTCATTTCGCGTGGTATTGTGCAATATAAGTCTTCCTCGCTTTATTCTTCCTGATATAAACCATTGTTTTTTATCGCCTTTTCGCTTGACCTTTTGTAACGCATTGATTATATTAGTCTTGTGTAGCGGAACCCTGTGTTCCGCTAACCATCCTGCGGCAGAAAGATCCCTTTCTCTTAAGGAAACTATCTTTCCCGCTCTATTTTCTACCTATAGAACCCCTTATTTCTGGAGAATTCATCATGAATCGCGTTACATCCCATCCCTTATCACTGACAAGACTATTCGGAGCCATTCAGGGTAATCTTGAACAACGTGCTTATAGCCCACAGACGATCAAGGCTTATCTTGGTCAATTGCGGCATTTTGTACGAGATATAAACCTGACCAATCCACAAAATGTTTCAGGCGATGATATCAGAACTTATCTGGAAGGTCTCGTTACGGAGGGAAAATCAAGATCAACGGTGGACCAGGCCTATAACGCGCTCAGTTATTTTTATAAAGCCGTCTATAATCATGATCTTATTCTGGATGGATTCAAGCGGCCTCGAAAGAAAAAATTGAAACCGGTCGTGCTGACAGTTAGTGAAGTGAGAAAAATAGCCGTCTCGGCAGAAAACCTGAAGCACAGGCTGATGATAGAATTAGCTTATACAGCGGGATTGCGTGTTTCTGAGCTGGTGGCAGTCAAGGTTCAACATGTGAACCTCGAGAAACTGATGCTGTTTGTTCCGGGTATCGGAAAACTGGACACGCGTACGACCATATTTTCCGCAAGCCTTAAAGATGCACTGCAAAGGCAGATCGGGAATAAAAAACCGGGCGACTATTTATTCCCCAGTGAACAAGGTGGCAAGCTCACGACTCGAAGTGTCACCAAATTTTTCAAAGTCGCATTGACCTGTTCCGGAGTTGAAAAGCAGGTCACACCGCATTCGCTGCGCCAGTCGTTCACCGCGTTCATGCTGGCCAAGGGAACCGACCGCATGGCCGTGCAAACTCTGCTGGGCCGCAGAGCTCTTTAACGCCTGAAATGTTTGGAGTGGGGTTTGCACACAAAAGAACCAAACAGTTTCGGACGGTTTTTATTATAAGTTAGTAATGTTAGGCAGCAAATTCCTTTAATCACCCTTCTTTATATTCAATAGCGAAGGATTAGTTAGCAGGCTGCTGATAAAAATTGTTTTAGGGAGTAAGGTTCCTAAAAAACCCATCCCGTTTTTGCGAGATGGGTTTTTTGTTTATGTAGTTGAATTGTAGTGTGCGCTTTTGGCCAATAGCCGACATGTCTATTCACAACACTTTAAGCCAACTGATAACTATTCAGTTACTAAATAAAATACTTTGAAACATCAAAGAGAGAAACTGTGTTAATTGATAAAATTAAAAACAGAGAAAGTGGAATTATTCTTTATGGAATTACTCCCCCAAAAAAGGAGACTAATAAGGAGAAGTTGGAAGAAATTTCCTCTCGTCAGATACAGAGGCTTCAGTCTCTCAATATTGATGGTTTGATTTTGTATGATATTCAAGATGAAAAATCTCGAACTTCTGTAGAACGTCCGTTCCCGTTCATGGAAACAATAGACCCCTTTGTTTACAGTCAAGATTACTTGACCTCTTTGTCTATACCAAAGATCATTTATAGGTCTGTTGGGAAATATAGTAAACCAGAGCTATCTGAATTTCTTATGCAGGCATCCCCAGAGAATAATTTGACCGTATTTGTTGGTGCATCTTCTAAGTCACAAGAAATTAACTTATCCATTAATGATGCATACAAACTAAAAGCGAGTATGAATGCTGAGCTTCTATTGGGAGGGGTCACAATTCCTGAAAGACATCAGAGTAAAGCTGATGAACATATTCGAGTATTTAGTAAAATCTCAAAAGGCTGCTCATTCTTTGTTTCACAGGGTGTTTATGATGTGAATGCGTCTAAAAACTTTTTATCTGATTACTATTATTTTGGGCAGGAACAAGAAATCCCACTGGTTCCAATTTTTTTTACTTTGACTCCCTGTGGCTCTCATAAAACGCTTCAGTTTATGAAATGGTTAGGAATAGGTATCCCTAAATGGTTGGAGAATGAACTTATCCATTCAAATGACATACTTCAAAAATCTATTAGTTTCTCAGAACAAGCATGGATAGAGTTAAAGGATTTCGCAGATGAAAAGGGTATTCCAATTGGATGCAATATTGAAAGTGTTGCAATAAAGAAATTAGAAGTAGAAGCATCCATTGAACTACTCCGAAAGATCAGTATATGACTGCGGGAGTATTGCGGGACTTTTTAAATCTACCTTACTCATGTAATTTTAATATTTAACTTCCAAATGAAAGCCAACTGATAACTATTCAGTGGATTCTCTAAAGGATAAAAATTATGCGCCATCTCCTTGCCTCGCTATTATTGGCAATCACTGCTCCCTTGTGTGCCTTCGCATATGATTATCCTAAAGGACATCGAGCCTTAGAAATTTTTGACGCAGAGGGAATGGCAGCTACACCAACGGGCGTGAAGATTTGGATAGTAGTGGCCACGGCTTTTTTTGTGGCTGGATTAATATTTGTTCGGCGGCACTCTATCGCACGCTGGGTAACAGGCTGTTATTTCGCAGGCTTTATGGCCTTAGTTTTCTCATCTGTATTCAATATGGTCCAGTTTCAGCTAGCGGGTTTCAATGCCTTGATGCACATAATATTCTGGACTCCCGCCCTTTATCAACTACTCACAAAGCGCCCATTTCTTTCCAAGAAAGCAACGTTTTTCTCAGTTTGGACAGGTGTGATTACCGTTATCATTCTCATTTCATATTTTTTCGATATTCCCTATTCTTTCATCTTTCTAAAGCACGTTATATTTGATTTGTAGAATTGAAACAAACACATGTACGAGAAGGGATGCCCGCTTTTGGCCGATAGCCGACATGTCTGTTCACAACATTTTAAGCCAACTGATAACTAGTCAGTAGTCCCTATTGGCGACAGAGGTGGCACAAATTACCCATAACGGAAATCGATTTTAGTTCGTTCTCCGCAATAGATAATATATACGACCATCCATAACAATTATTCCCAATCCAATTAATGTCATTCCAATAAATTGAAGTCCTGAGAATTCCTCTCCTAAAAATGAGACCCCCAGTAGAACAGCCGAAATGGGAATGAGGAATGTTACCAGCGTGGCATTCGTAGCACCTGCGGAAGCAATTAAACGGAAAAAAAGAATGAACGCTATAACCGTACTAAATATGACCAGCCCCATAATTGCACTGATAGCCACTAAAGGTATGAATAGCTGTTCCCAAGGCTTATCAACTATTAGCGTTATAGGAAGTAAAATCAAAGTCGCCATTGAAACTTGTCCGGTTACCACTACTAATGGTGACAATCCCCAATCATTAAAACGTCGAGAATATACGGAAGAAAGAGCATAGGAAATTGATGCACCAATAACGGCTAACTGCCCAAACACAGGACCATTCAGGCCGCTTAAAGCCTCTGGTCCAATCAATATAATTGTGCCAAAGAAACCAAAAATGATACCTATAATTTTTTGACGTGTGATTTGTTCATCCACTAAAAATATTCCTGCGACAATTACCGTAAAAAACGGTGTTGTTGCGTTAAAGATTGCTGCGAGGCCAGAGCTAATTTGCGTTTGCCCCCAAACAATAAGGCAGAACGGAAGAGCATTACTCATTAACCCTACAACGGTTAAAGCGCTCCAATATTGCCTCGTCTTTGGTATTGGGAACTTTAGCACGATTATGAGACCCCAAAGTATAAACGCAGCCAGGCCGACCCGTAATGTGACAATTGTTAAGGGAGGAAGGTATTCAATCAAAACTTCAACAAAGAAAAAAGACCCTCCCCAAAGTACAGACAGGACTAGCAACATACCAATATCGGTCATGCCCATTTGTTGATTTATTCTTTCTGCCATGATTTATATATAAATGATGAGAAATAGAATTAATACCCGATTCTTGCAGGATGTTCGCTATTGGCTGTATCTTGACAATACAACTCAACCCAACGGCCTCTATTAGCTGATTGGGGACGTTTGCCTTGTGGATTATTTTAGCTTTTGACCACGGGAGTGGGTAGGTAATCGTATTTCATGTTGCGGCGCTGGGGGGTGAAACCGCCATCGATGATCAACCGTTTGATTTCTTCTTCGTCCATGCAATAGACCGTTCCTGCGGCGGCGACCACATTTTCTTCCATCATGGTGCTCCCCATGTCGTTGGCTCCATAGTAGAGCGACATTTGTCCAATTTTCGGGCCTTGCGTTACCCATGAAGATTGCAGGTTATTGAAGTTGTCGAGATATATCCGACTGATGGCAAGGGTTTTCAGGTACTCGAATCCAGTCACGGCGGTTTTTATTCCACTATCCCCCTGCAGTTGAGTATTGCCCGGTTGAAATCCCCAGGCGATGAAAGCGGTGAAGCCCTGGGTTTTGTCCTGCAACTTTCTGAGCCGGTCCAGGTGTTCAATACGTTCTTCCAGTGTTTCGACATGACCGAACATCATGGTCGCGGTGGTGGGGATACCCATACCGTGAGCGTGTTCCATGACCTCCAGCCATTCATCCGAGTTACATTTTTTCGGGCTGATAATTTGGCGGACGCGATCAACGAGAATCTCTGCGCCACCGCCTGGTATCGAATCTAGTCCTGCTTGTTTCAATCGTGTGAGAGTTTCATCCAGAGAGAGTTTGGATATTCGACTGGTATGTATGATTTCTGAGGGAGACAGGGCATGAAGATGAATGCCGAACTGTTGTTTTATTTTTTTAAACAAGCCCTCAAAATAATCTATTTTTAAATTTTGGTGATGTCCGCCTTGCAGAAGGATCTGGTTGCCGCCGGCGGCTACGGTTTCTTCAATTTTTTTTGCGATCTCTTCATAGGGCAGAACATAAGAGTCTGCGTCCGACTCCTTACGATAAAATGCACAGAACGAACAATCCGTAACACAGACATTGGTGTAGTTGATGTTCCTGTCCACGATATAGGTGATGGTTTTATCAGTTCTTTTTTTCCGGGTTAACCTGGAGGCAACGTTTCCGAGGAGCAGGATATCTGTTGAGGAAAACAGTTCCAGAGCTTCTTCCGGCTGGATTCGTTGACCAGCAAGGGCTTTTTCGAGGATGGATTCAATCATGAGAGGTATCGCACTGGATTTCGAAATTATGACGATTCAGGTTGCTGACAGTGAGGGTGAATGCTGTGCATGGAAACTATTAAAGGGTGCCGTCACCCGGTCCTAACGAAGTGCTCTTCAGTCCATCGATGCCCATGTCTACCATTTTTTCTTCTTTGGTCAGTACAAAAATATGATAACCAAACTTGCTCTTGATCGGGCCTTGCACTTCACCTACTGGGGCCGCCATGGCGGCTCTTTCCAGTTCGGGAGCGGCGGTATTGTGTTCCAGTAAACCCAGGTCACCACCTTTGTTGCGGCTTCCGCAGGCGCTGTATTTTTTCGCCAGCTTGGCAAACATTTTAAACAGCATTTCCTGATCTTTATACTCATCCTCTCGGAGGTGGTCAAGAAGCACGTTGGCAAGCTCCTCGGTACTTAAAACAATGTGACTGACTTGAATAGATCGTATGGACATATGGACATCCCCGCCCTTAACGGACGTTGGTAAGTGAGTTTATGTAATATGCGTGCATTATACCTGCTCCTTGTGAAGGTGGCAACCCATCCACCAGAGTCTTTGGTCAGGAGTCGGACTGAATAAATGCTTCGATGGCGTCAAGGAGAGATGAAACAGTGTATTGCTCTGGCACGATTTCTACATTCAGTCCTGCTTCCTGAGCGGTATTTTTGGTGACAGGGCCGATGCAGGCGATTTTTACTTTTTGGATTGCGGGGAGGAGTTTGTCTCCGGTCAACGCTAAAAAGTTGTTGACGGTTGAGGAAGAGGTGAAAGTGATGACATCAATGCTGCCTGCCTGGAGTCTCTTGGATAATTCATCCACTTGAGAGTCAGGCAGAACAGTTTGGTATGCAGGGACGACATCAACGGTGGCTCCCATTTCCCTTAGTTGTTCAGGTAGAATTTTACGGGCGACGGCAGCGCGAGGCAAAAGAAACTTCTTACCTGTGATGTTTTCCTTGCCGATGCTTTCGATCAGGGATTCGGCTACAAAATTTTCGGGTACGACGTCTACGTGAATTCCCAGGTCACGAACGGCTTCGGCGGTCTTTGGCCCTATGGTGAAAACCCGAAGTCCTTTCAATTCCCGAATATCCTGATCAATAGTTTTGAGTCGCTCGGCAAAAAACCGTACTCCATTGACGCTGGTGAATATCAGCCCCTGGTATTGAGAAAGGTTGTTCAGAGCATTATCTAAAGGAGACCAGTCATCCGGAGCGATGGTCTCAATCACGGGAAAAAAGAAAGGCTCGGCACCCAGTTCCCGCAGTCGATCGATCATGGATTCGGCCTGGTCGCCTTTACGCGTGACGACAACAGTTTTACCAAACAGTGGCAGGTGTTCATACCATTCGATGACGGGTTTAAGGTTCACCACTTCTCCGATGATGGTCAGGGCTGGGGGTAAAATTTTATCTTTTGCTGAAATTTCTACAATGGTGTCGAGAGTGCCGACCCAGGTTTTCTGTCGTGCTGTTGTTCCCCATTGCACTACGGCGATGGGGGTATCGGGATTTTTACCGAAGCTCATGAGTTTTTCGACAATTAAAGGAAGTTTGCGTGCGCCCATGAGAAAAACCAAAGTCCCGGATCGAGCTGCTATCTTTTCCCAGTCGATGAGACTATCGCCCTGCTTTTTTTCATTGCTTCCAGTAATGACAGAGAAAGTAGAAGAAAGGTCGCGGTGTGTGAGTGGAATGCCGGCATAAGCAGCAACGCCAGTTACTGAAGTCACACCGGGAACAATGATGAAGGGAATACCCACTGCATGTATGGCTTGAATCTCTTCTCCACCACGCCCAAATACGAAAGGATCACCACCTTTTAGACGGACAACTGTTTTTCCTTCTTGGGCTTTGCTGATAAGCAGTTGATTGGTCTGCTCCTGTTCCATGGAGGCAACGCCTTCTTTTTTCCCGACATAAATTATTTCCGCTGACTTTTGTGTGAAGCGAATCATATCCGGATTGACCAGATGATCGTATAAAACGACATCGGCTTTTTGTAGCCAGTGTTTTCCGTTCAAGGTCAACAGACCGATATCGCCCGGTCCGGCACCTACGAGAACCACTTTCCCTTTATTTGAGTTGGTCATGATTAGTTGGTTGTAGTATTGAGACGGGTAAAGCCCCGATGGTTGTCCACCCTTTCAGGCAGCTGTGAGTGTATGAACATGATTGGCAAGATTTGCAAAGTCTTCGAGAGAGAGGGTTTCACCTCTGCGGCTGAGGTCAATGCCAGCTAATTGGGATTG
>JAJDBI010000294.1 GCA_029261435.1 Nitrospinaceae bacterium | reverse complement strand
GACCTACTGATTAAGAGTTATAAATTATATCTTTTAAGCAACCCTACACAGTTTTACACTCCCCTATTACCCCTTGTATTATAGCCTATATCACCTATAATTAGTTAAAAGGTCTTTGCGACTGTTTTAACTAATCTGCCTACACAGTGCCTACACAGAATTGAAAATAAACATATGCCCACAAAAAACCTGACCAAGACTAATGTTGATTTGCTTCCCTTCTCTTCTTCTGGAGTGGTGCTTTACTACGATCAAAAGTTAAAAGGATTCGGCGTTCGTGTCTCTAAGACAACCAAGACCTATTTTGCTGAAAGCCGGGTTAATGGGAAAACTCGTAGAGTAAAGATCGGGCTTCATGGGAAAGATATGACTACAGAAATGGGAAGAAGACAGGCCCAAGGACTCCTATCACAGATGAATGATGGAATAGACCCAAATGCAGATAAAAGAGGAGCCAAGGACCGAAACAAAATCACCCTGGAAAAGGTTTTCAATGAATATCTGGAAACCCGGAAAGACCTGAAACCCAAAACGCTCTATGATTATGATCGGGTAATGAAACTTAGCTTTGCAGATTGGCATAAAAAGGCTGTTCTTGATATTTCGTCTGCAATGGTCGCGAAGAAACATAAAACCATCGGGAAAGGCCATGGCAACGCCTACGCAAATCTTTCAATGAGAGTTTTAAGAGCTATCTTCAATTTTGCCATAGCTCAGCATGGAGAGTTTGTCATTAAGAACCCGGTTAAAATCCTTTCTGATACTAGAGGCTGGTACAGGATTGAAAAGAGGCGAACGGTTATTAAGCCCCATGAACTGGAAGCCGTATTCAATGGATTAGATTCTTTGAAGGAACGATCAAAAGTCTCTAAAGCCGATTTAGTACGTGACTATATTCTTCTGCTTCTTTTCACAGGATTAAGAAGGCAGGAAGGAGCCCAGTTAAAATGGGAGGATATAGATTTTAAAAGTAAAACTTTGACCATTAAAGACACCAAAAATAGGGAACCTCATACCCTTCCTCTTTCTGACTACTTAGTGAAACTGGTTAAGAACAGATTTAAAAATAAAGTCCAAGAAAATCCTTACGTCTTTCCGGGAAACGGAGTAAAAACCCAGTTTCTTATTGAGCCTAAAAAACAGCTTCAAAAGGTGATTGAAGTTTCCGGAGTTCATTTCACTCTCCATGACCTGAGACGAACATTTATTTCCATCGCCGAAAGCTTGGATATCCCATATTATGCTTTAAAGAAGCTGGCGAATCATAAGATGGGCGGGGATGTTACGGCGGGATATATCGTTCAAGATGCAGAACGTCTCCGCAAACCTATGCAAATGATATCAGATAAAATTTTAACAGAAGCGGGAAGAACAGATGTCTAGGAGGGCATACAGCAAGAAAAAAGAAACTGTTTGAAGTAGTTTGACATTGTTGCTCCCGCCTAATAAATATATTCTAAAATCCTTAAACAATTAAGGCCAATTAAATAGTGTTTTCCTCTATCTACAAACCATTTAAGTTTTTTTCTCCCTTAGACGGGAAGGTTCCAAAATATTTTTCTGATGACTTTGAATATATCGTTGCTAAAGCTCGGATAATATTAAAGGGTCGTACTCGAAAACAAATTGAATTTGGATGGAAAACCGTCAATTGGATACTGTTTGAGGTGGAGAATGACCTTACCAAAAATCTTAAACAATTTTATAAAGCCGATAAAAATAACCCTTTAAGGTCCAAAGAGTCTCCTGCTATTGAAAGTTACTTTTCGCCCGCCACAGACTTATTAGATTCTATTTGCAAGTACGATATTAGCAATCAACATGAATTTCCAAACGCAATTCAAGCTGAGTATTTTGCAATCCTTGCTTTAGGTATTATCGACATGATATGTGAAGCTCTTACATATCGAAAGCCTGAATCAACGACAAAAGAAAAGGAAACAAAATCACAACATCCGCATGCTATTGACACTTTCGCCTTTAGCTCTATGGAGGCAATTAGTTTCGCTGAAATATTTTATTTAAATAAAACTGACGAAAGCGCAAATATAAAAGCCAAAAAGTTGATCAGCCTTAAAAATAGTGCTGCCGCAATCAAAAGGCATGAACCTACCAATGAAATTAAATCTCAATTTGTTAAATTTTATAACTCTACTAAGTTTCCCTCCATTGCTGAGGCAATACGCAGATTTTATAAAACCCTATCCGACAAAGAAAAATCCCTCCTGAACCCTGATGCCAAAGAAAGAGACCGCTTCTTTCGCAGAGCCCTGAAAGACTCTCAAGCTGAAAATAACGAAAATTAATAGATTCCTTATCCTTTTCAAAGTTTGAATATACCTATGCATGCATATGCATATCCTCTGCATGTAGTGGCATCTGGTTAACTCTTTGATATTCCACTAAATTCTTCTAAAGCATAATTTTTCTTTAGGAGAATACAATGGAAAACAAATTACTCACCACCAAAGAAGCCGCGAAATTTCTCTGCATAAGCGTGGCATTTTTAGAACGTGATCGTTGGGCTGGAGCTAGGATTCCTTTTGTTAAGGTAGGAGCCCGTGCTGTCCGATATGAGCTATCTTCTCTTCAGGCCTATATACGATCTAATGTCCGTAGCTCTACCAGCGAGAAAGGTTAATGATCGACTGGGTAACAGCGGTTGTTCCTTGTTCAAACTTGGATAATATTCAACTCCATGATGGTTGGTTCTGTCGAGTAAAGGCTAACGGGGAAAAGGAATGGGAAAAAGAAATAGGCATTTCCATTCCCGGCTCTCATGATTCTAGTATCAGAATATCAAGAGATTCATATTCGGGCTTTTCTCACCTTAGGATTGACGGAAACCCTGCAAAATGGCTTCAGGGACACAATATTTTTGGATCAAACGACCTTATTGGACTTGTTAACAGTCTAATGAAACGGCTTACAGAAATAATTCCATTAAACCCATCATTAACTAACAGAGTTGCTTGGGCAGAAGGCTGCTATTTACTGAAAAGGGTAGATTGTACTGAAATGTGGGAATTGCCAAGTTTGAAGGATGTTTTAACCTGGCTGAATGTGGCACAACATCAAGCTAAGAGCAGGCATGGAAGACCGATCATGACAGGAGGAACACTTTATTTTGGAAAGAATTCTAGGCGTTGGGCTTTTAAGTTTTATTCAAAGGGCGAAGAAATTAGAGTCAAGAACCATACGCTCCCTTCAACATTGCCACTTCTTGAAAAATTAAATACATTTGCAGGAAATAAACTACGCGGTGAATTGGTTCTCAGAAAACCCATGCTTGAAAAGCAGAATTATCACTATGCTGGAAATTGGACAGAGGAAACCTCTAGCTACTTTTTCAATCATTACTTAAAGAAAATAGAATTTTCGGATCAGTTCAAATTAACTAACAAAGTCATAGACGGCCTTAAACCGCGTTTGAACTTAGCTTATAACAGCTGGATCAAGGCCATGACTTGAAAAGTATCTTGCCTAAAAACACATTCTACCGCTACAGAAGGGAAATGTTAGCCTTTGGTATCGATATAAGCGTTTCAAAGAAAAATGAACACACAAGACCCATTCAATTAAAAGATATTGTTCACCGTGAACCTGTTCAAATCCCACAGTGGGCTTTAGGAACCGATATTTATTTTGTTCCAGAAAAGCTACCGGAGCGCAATGTTGAAATTGCTGTTTAGATGAATGATTCCCTACTTTAGTTTAGGTGAAAATATAAATTCTCTTCGGAGCCGCCTGCCTTCACCCAAGCTGAGGTAGGTGGTGGAGAAGAGGATTTCACAATTCTCTTTGGTGAGCTTGTTGGAGTTTTATTACCTTTTATATACTTTGAAGAAACCCTATTTTACTTGCTAGCCGATTGAGCGACGACGACGCGCCACTGCACGGAGGGAGGAGCGAAAGAGGTTAGCAAGTGCGGTGGTAGTAATACCGCACTTTAGTACCATTTTGGGTACTTCACGAGAGCTAAAACTATTATTTTCGATTATCCTCTTTATTCTATTTACTTTATATTGCCCTTTATTTTTTGGTATTTTCTCCTGGCAAATTCGTTTGATAAAGTTCTCTGAATTTAATAAATAGAAAAAATATAACTAGGAGACAAACTCCAATACAATTACAAACAATTAAACTCTGAATAGTGAACTACTTTATCAAGCTTGGGGTTTTTATTTAATTGCCAGCCACAATTTCTCAATGGATTTTGATGCTTAAAATTAAAAAGTTCTACATAGGGACTCAAGAGGCTCAAAGCTTTATTTTCAGACATCAAAATATGGAGGATTCAGTTTTGCTTGTTAAAAACTCAAGGATCCTCATTCCTTTATAAGAGTTTCCTTTTTTATTTAATCTGGGGCTCCACACAGCAATACTAAATTTTCCCGGGTGAATCGCTACAATCCCTCCTCCTACCCCACTTTTACCGGGCAATCCGACTGTAAAAGCAAACTCTCCTGCCTCATCATAAAAACCGCATAGTTGCATGATTGCATTGATACGTTTTGACTTGCTAGAACTCACCACTTCAATGTTCGTTGCAGGATGAATCCCATTCGACGCAAGATATAAAAAGACCTGAGACAATTCTTTGCAAGACATCTCAATGGAGCACAAGTGATAATAAAAATCCAATACCGTTTCAATTTTATTTTTTATATTCCCAAAGGACTTCATTAAATTTATGAGAGCAGCGTTCCTAAAGCCTGTCTGTTTTTCTGATTCAAAAATTTTATAGCAGTAGTCTATATTCGGGTTCCCGGAAATATCTCTTACAAATTCAATAAACTCTTCTCTCGGATTTTTCAGACGACTGACCAAAATATCGCAAAGAACCAGAGCGCCTGCATTGATTAGAGGATTGCGAGGGATGCCCTTTTCGTACTCTAATTGGATCATTGAATTAAAGGGTGTGCCAGAAGGCTCCACGTCTACACGATCCCATAACTTATTGTCATCAAATTTAAAAGCTAATGTGAGAGCAAGAACCTTTGAAATGCTTTGAATTGAAAACTTTTCATTGTAATCCCCCAGGCCGTAGCTTTTATTGTCCACAGTCGCAATATGGAGTCCAAATTTCTTCGGATCAATTTTCTTTAACTCTGGAATGTAAGAGGCAACCTTGCCTTTATCTTCAAGGGTTTTTAGCTCATCAGATATTGCCGAAATCAGTTTCTTATAATGCATAATTTTTTTAACCCTTTTAAATCCAATTGAAAAATAAAAAACCAATGGGATTAATAAATGTAATCAGTTAGAATGTAAGACAAATTAATTTTGAAGCGTTTGGTAGATTATCTAAGCAAGTGCTCTAACATTCAAATTATAATTATATGAATTTCGATTCTTACAATCCTGAGCATTTCTACGATGAATTTTTTGAAGCCTCTGGCCAAGCCAGGCCTGAAGCCAAAAAACTGGTGGATCGGATCAACTCATTTTCCAAGCGAGAATTATCTAATCGGCAGAAAGCTGCCGAGTCAGCATTCATGCAGATGGGGATTACTTTCGGGGTTTATGGCGATACCAAAGGTTTAGAAAAAGTTTTCCCCTTCGACATCATTCCCCGAATTATCAAAGCCAGTGACTGGGACCTCATTGACCGAGGTGTAAAGCAAAGAGTTTATGCGCTCAATAAATTCATCGATGATGTTTATAACGATCAAAAGATAATTAAGGATGGCGTGATATCAAAGGAAATCATTCTTTCCTCTGTGGCCTACCGTAAAGAATGCGAAGGATTGAAACCACCCAAGGGTATCTGGTGCCACATTAGTGGAATTGATCTCGTTAGAGATGAGAAGGGAGATTTCTTCGTGCTGGAGGATAATCTGCGATGCCCTTCTGGGGTTTCGTATGTGTTAGGCAACCGAAGCGTCATGAAGCGAACCCTCCCCGCTGTTTTTGAGGCTTTGCCGATTCGACCGGTCGATGATTATGCCAGCCGCCTTTCTGACACACTTCGCAATCTGATTCCTGAATCAGTGATGAACCCCAATATTGTTATCCTTACTCCGGGCATTCACAACTCCGCTTATTTTGAACACTCGTTCCTGGCTCAACAAATGGGCGAGGAGTTGGTTGAAGGACAAGACCTTGTTGTCATGGATGATTTTGTTTATATGAGAACGACAAAGGGTTTTGAAAAAGTAGATGCTATATACAGAAGAATTGATGACGAATATCTGGATCCGACCGTGTTCAATCCGGATTCATTGCTTGGAGTGCCGGGGATCATGAATTCGTATCGCGCAGGGAAAGTGGCATTAGCCAATGCGCCGGGAGCTGGCATTGCAGATGACAAGGCAATTTATTCATTTGTACCGGAGATTGTAAAATATTACACCGGTGAGGATGCGATACTTCCCAATGTTCCAACCTTTGTGTGTGAAATGGAGAAGGAGCGCCAACATGTTATTGACAATATTGCAAACTTTGTTGTCAAAACCACCCATGGTTCTGGGGGATACGGAATGTTGATCGGTCCCTTTTCAACCAAAGAGCAACAAGCAGAGATGGTCGAAAATATAAAAAGAGAGCCGCGCAATTATATTGGGCAACCTGTTGTTCAACTTTCCCGTGTTCCTGTAGTCGTGAAAGATCATTTTGAAGGCCGGCATATCGACCTTCGTCCTTATGTTTTGTATGGTGAAGAAATTCAGGTACTCCCCGGTGGTTTGACTCGGGTGGCCTTGGAAAAAAACTCTCTGGTTGTTAATTCATCCCAAGGGGGTGGAAGTAAA
>JAJDBI010000293.1 GCA_029261435.1 Nitrospinaceae bacterium | reverse complement strand
CCGCCGTAGCCCCTCCATGACCGCCATGTTCAATGATTATGGCCACAGCAATCTCAGGCTTTTCATAGGGGGCAAAAGCTACAAACCAGGCGTGATCCCTATACTTAACTGGGATAACCTCACCCTTTTCCAATTCCTCATTAGATTTCATCCGTACTACCTGAGCCGTTCCAGTTTTTCCAGAAACAATTATATTTTTCAGACGAGATCTTTTTGCCGTTCCACGTTTCCCATTCACAACATCGCGCAATGCCTTTCTTATCTGCTCCAAATGTTCCGGGTTTGCCCCTAACTGGCCTACGATACTCGGGAAAAACTCTTTCCTAACTTGTCCCTCCGGCTCCTCAATACGTTTTACCAGATACGGTTTGAGCAGCATACCTCCATTAGCCAAGGCCGCTATCATACTCACTTGCTGCATAGGGGTTACCAGATTAAAACCCTGACCAATGGACGCAGAAATAGTTTCACCCAACAACCAAGGCTCCTTCTTATTCTGTAATTTCCACTGAGTAGTAGGGACCAGCCCCCTTTTCTCCTGACTCAAGCCCATGTGGGTGGAGCTACCCAGCCCAAAACGTTTGGCATATTTTGCAATCGTATCGATACCCAACCTATGTCCAATGGTATAAAAATATACATCACAGGATTGCACTAGCGCGTCATGCAAATTCACGGAACCGTGTCCAGATTTTTTCCAGCATCGGTAGCGGCCTCGGCCTAACTTGAAATGTCCGGGGCAATAAATAGATGTATCCGGTTTGATCACACCTTCTTCAAGGCCTGCAAGGGCTGTCACTATTTTGTAGGTCGAACCAGGAGGGTATTGGCCATGAATAGACCTGTTCTGCAACGGATGCCACTCGTCAGCCACCAGTGCATTCCAGTTCTGAGGAGAAATTCCTGCCGCAAATTCATTGGGATCGAAAGACGGGTTGCTAGCCATGGCAATGACTTCCCCTGTCTGCACCTTCATAACCACCACGGAACCGTTCATATTTTGATCCACAGTTCCCGTCATTGCATTTTCTAATTCTTGTTGTATTCTGACATCCAAAGTGAGAATCAGGTTGTCACCGCTTTGTGGAGGTAATTTGCGTAATGCTTTAAGCTCTCTTCCTGAAACGTCCACCTCAACTTCCTTGTAGCCTTTTTCCCCTCGAAGAACAGATTCATATATATTTTCCAAGCCATTTTTCCCAACAAAATCTCCTTGCTTATACTTCGGGTCTTTATGGCTTTCCAGACTCGCCTTGGAAATCTCTCCCAGATATCCCAATGTATGGGATGCCAGATCATTGAACACATAATTCCTTAAAGGCTCCGCCTTGATATGTATTCCAGGGAGACTCATATTATTCTCTTCGACAAAAGCCACTTCCTTCCGGGAAATATCTCCTTTGATTAATACCTCCTTGAAAGATTTGCTTCGTGCCATTTCCTTTTTTAGTTTTTCTCGATCAAAAGAAATTTTATGGGAAAGTTTATCCAGGGATGAAGTCAAGTCTCCGGCATCTTCAGGAGTCAGGTACAAATTGAACGCAGGGCGGATGCTAACTAAAGTCTCACCATTTCGGTCCTTGATCATCCCGCGGTTTGCAGGCAAGGTCACCATTCGAACCCGGTTATTCTCTGATAGTCCCGTCAAATATTGCCATTTTAAAATCTGCAAATACCAGATACGCATCCACAGGCAAAGGAATGAAACCACAACAAGAATGGCAAAGACACGCACCTTTTTTTTAATTGCATCACTGGTTTCGGTGCCATAACGAAACAGAGTCATCTTGTCGTTCCCATATAAGAATTGGACATTTTCGGCTGCACCCAACCATCTATTCTATCCAAAATCAAAAACATGAAGGGGCCAATCAGTGCATTATAAATACTGCAAACGGGTAACAACTGGTACAAAAAACTTGAAGCAACCTCTCCCTTCAAAATAGTCCCCATAGAGAAATAAAACACCAGGCCATCAAAAATCGAAGAAAAAACGAGGAATATTCCTATAGGTACTACGCCTTCAACGAAAAACTTGTCCTTAAGGGTGGAAAAAAAGTAAGCAATCAAACCCTTCGAGAGCGTATTCACTCCTAGTAATCCACCTGAAAGGCTATCCTGAATAAGTCCCAGAGTAATTCCAGCTCCAATCCCACCAGCCCGGGAACAACGCACCCCACAATAGACGACCCATACCAGAATCAGGTCTGGAGTAACGCCACCGAAAGAAAAAAGCTCAAGCCAGGTAGTCTGAGCAGAAAACAAAAAAATGGCAACCAGTGCCTGTGAAAAATAATACATAAAAAATTCCTAAGGCAGAAGTACAAGCACTTCTTCCAGACGCGACAGGTCTGAACCGGGGGTCAAAGTAATTTCCTGAAACAGTCCCTGCTTCTTTTTAAAAACCTGTGAGACTTTTCCAATGATCAAGCCCTTCGGAAAAATTCCACCCTGTCCTGAAGAAAGCACAAGGTCTCCTACTTTGACATCCGCAGTGTTGGGAACAAATTTCAATTGGCATTCATCATCCCCCATTCCTACGACAACCCCTGACACTCGACTATCTTGAAACAAGGCATCAATAGCACTACGACCATCAACAATTAAAAGCACTTTCGAGGTATTCAACCCGGCATGAATCACCTGCCCGATCACTCCGGCATCAGTAATCACAGCCAAGTGATCCTCTACCCCGTCTTGCGTCCCCTTATTAATTACCACCACTTTCGACCATTGCGTGGCACCTCTGCCAATGACGGAGGCCACTACAGTCTTCTTTTCCCAGTCGTCTTCATAAGCCATGAGTTTGGCGAGACGTTTTTGGCTGGCAAGATGTTCAATGAGTTGGTTTTTTTCGTTTATGAGGCGCTGAACTTCCAGCTTTAGCTGGTCATTTTGCCTCGCTACATCAACGAGAAAAAAATAATGATTGATGCTATCGGAAACAGACTGAATGGTAT